>CANFNE010000038.1 GCA_947448105.1 Burkholderiales bacterium | reverse complement strand
TGGCTACCTGGTGGGCGGCACCTCGCCCTTTGCCACGCGCAAGACCATGCCGGTGTTTATCGAGTTCAGCATTCTGGATTTGCCCAAAATCTTGATCAACGGCGGGCGGCGCGGCTATCTGGTGGGCATCGACCCGGCGCTGTGCCTGACTTTGCTGGGCGCAAAGGCGGTACAGTGCGCGTTAGAAGACTAGCGGGACTTGCCGACCCGGCCAGACCAATGCCTGGCGCAGCGTCCTGACAAAAAAACATACGGAGAATTTTCTTGGAAGCCATCGCCACCCTTTCCCCCCTTTCCCCCTTTTTTCCGGCCCTGGCCACCGTGGCCGCCTACCTGATCGGGTCGCTGTCCTTTGCGGTCATCGTCAGCAGCGCCATGGGCCTGAACGACCCGCGCAGCTACGGCAGCAAAAACCCCGGCGCCACCAACGTGCTGCGCTCGGGCAACAAGCTCGCCGCCGTGCTCACGTTGTTGCTCGACGCCTTTAAGGGCTGGCTGCCGGTGGCGGTGGTGCAAACCTGGGGCGCGGAATACGGCCTGGACGCAGGCACGGTGGCGCTGGTAGGCCTGGCCGCATTTTTGGGGCATTTGTACCCGGTGTTCTTTCGCTTTGTGGGCGGCAAGGGCGTGGCCACGGCCATGGGCGTGGTGCTGGCGGTCAACCCGGTGCTGGGGCTGGCTACGGGCGTCACCTGGCTGCTGATTGCGTATTTTTTCCGCTACTCGTCGCTGGCGGCGCTGGTGTCCGCCGTGTTTGTGCCTGTGTATTACCTGATGGCCGACGGCGTGTTTTGGCGCTCTGACAACCGTGTTGCGCTGGCTTTGGTGGTGGTCAGCGGCTTGCTGATCTGGCGCCACGCCGAGAATTTGTCGCGCCTGGTCAAGGGCACCGAATCCAAAATCGGCAAAAAGTAGGCGCCAAAGGGTGGGGCGCCGGTGATTAGTCGCGAAAGTTGTTGAAACTCAGCGGCACGTCGGTGATCTCTTTTTTCAGCAGCGCCATGGCGGTTTGCAGGTCGTCGCGCTTGGCGCCGGTCACCCGCACCGAGTCGCCCTGAATCGATCCCTGCACCTTGAGTTTGCTGTCTTTCAGAATGCGCTGAATTTTTTTGCCCAGTTCGGCCTCAATGCCGTTGCGCACGGTAATGACCTGCTTGACCTTGTCGCCGCCCATTTTTTGCACGTCGCCCATGTCCAAAAAGCGCACGTCCACATTGCGCTTGGTCAGCTTGTTGCGCAGCACGTCCTCAATTTGCGCGAGCTGAAACTCGGCGTCGCCGATCATGGTGATTTCTTTGTCCTTGATCTCGATGCTGGCGCAAGTGCCCTTAAAGTCAAAGCGGGTGGTGATTTCCTTGACGGTGTTTTCCACTCCGTTTTTTACATCAACCAGATTGGCTTCGCAGACGGTGTCAAAAGTGGGCATGGCTTGGTTCTCGGTGCGCTGAAGTTCGGGGGCGCACCCGGGGCGGATGCGACAATCCGGCGATGTTAGTCGAGAAAAATGTTCCCCTGCAGGCGCTCAACACCTTCCACATCGTGGCCCGGGCGCACGCGCTTGTGCGCATCCACACCGAGGCAGACGCCGTGGCCTTGTGCGCCGACGCCCAATGGCGCGACGCGCAAAAGTTTGTACTGGGTGGCGGCAGCAACCTGGTAATCACCGGCGACGTTAAACCCCTGGTGCTCAAGGTCGAAATCATGGGCCGCCGCCTGCTGCGTGAAACGCCCAAGCACTTCATTGTCGAAGCCGGTGCCGGTGAAAACTGGCACGACTTTGTGGCCTGGACGCTGGACCAAGGCCTGCCGGGCCTGGAAAACCTGGCGCTGATTCCGGGCACCGTAGGCGCCACGCCGGTGCAAAACATCGGCGCCTATGGCGTAGAGCTGCAAGACCGCTTTGATTCGCTCGACGCCATTGACCTGCAAACCGGCCAGCTGTTTACCCTGGACGCGGCGCAGTGCGGCTTTGGCTACCGCGACTCGGTGTTCAAACACGCGGCAGGTGACAAAGGCCTGGGTCTGAAAGACCGGGCGCTGATTTTGCGCGTGCGTTTTGCCCTGCCCAAGGCCTGGAAGCCGGTGCTGGGTTACGCGGACCTCGAGAAAAAACAGGCCGAGCAGGGCGGCGTGACGCCCACAGCGCGCCAGTTGTTTGACTGGATTTGCCAAATTCGCCGCGCCAAGCTGCCCGACCCGGCCCAGATTGGCAACGCTGGCAGCTTCTTCAAAAACCCCACTGTGAGCTCCGAGCAATGCGCCGACATCATCGCGCGCGACCCCAAGGTGGTGCATTACCGCTTGGCTGACGGCACTTTCAAGCTCGCGGCGGGCTGGCTGATAGACGCCTGCGGCTGGCGCGGCAAGTCGATTGGCCAAGCCGGGGTGTTTGAAAAGCAGGCGCTGGTGCTGGTCAACCGCGGCCCGTCCGCCGACGGGCAGGGCGCCACTGGCGGCGAGGTGATGACGCTGGCGCGCGCCATCCAGACCAGCGTGTACGAGCGCTTTGGCCTGCGCCTGGAAACCGAACCGGTCGTCCTTTAAGCCCATTTGACCCCGCGCAAACGGCCACTCGCCACTAGCCGCTACAGTCGCCCGCATGAAACATATTTTGGTATTGGGCGGCACCGGTTTTGTCGGTGCGCACGTGTGTGAAAAGCTGGTGCGTGCGGGCTTTCGCGTGAGCGTCCCCACCCGGCGCGCGGTCAACGCCCGCAAGGTGCAGCATCTGCCGGGGCTGACTGTGCTGGAATGCAATGTGCACGACGAGGCGGCGCTCACCAAAGCCATGTCTGGTGTGGACGCGGTGGTTAACTTGGTGGCCATATTGCACGGCACGCCCGCACGCTTTGACCGGGTGCACCGCCAGTTGCCCGAAAAAATCGCCCGCGCCTGCCGGGCCAAGGGCGTGCGCCACTTGGTGCACATCAGCGCGCTGGGCACCGACCACGTTGCGCCGCAAAGCTGCCCGTCCAGCTACCTGCGCAGCAAAGGCCAGGGCGAGGCGGCGCTGATGCAGATCTTGGGCTGGCCCACCAACGCGTCCGCCGCCGCCCCAGCACCCGATCGCACCGGCCTGACCGTGCTGCGCCCCAGCGTAATTTTTGGCGCGCAAGACAAGTTTTTGAACGTATTTGCCGCACTGCAAAAGGTCTTTCCACTCATGCCTCTGGCCGGGGCGAATGCCAAGTTTCAGCCGGTGTGGGTGGAAGACGTGGCCAGCGCCGTGGTGCAAAGTGTGCAAAACGGTTTGTCGGGCACGCCGCAGTGGCAAATTTACGAGCTGGTTGGAACCAAGGTTTACACCTTGCGCGAACTGGTGCAACTCGCCGCCCGCCTGAGTGGAATCGGCCAAGGCCGGGGCCGCCCCGTCATTGGCTTGCCACGCTGGATGGGGCAGGTGCAGGCGGTGTTGCTGGGGCTGATGCCAGGCGAGCCGGTGATGAGCCTGGACAACCTGGATTCCATGCAGGCCGACAACGTGGCCACCGGCCAGTGGCCAGGCTTGCAGGCCTTGGGCATTGCGCCCGCCGCATTGGCGGCCATCGCGCCGCAGTACCTGGTGGCCCATCCGGCCGATGTGGGTTTGCTGGCCATTCGCCAACGCGCCCACTAGTTTTTTCTTTCGCTTTTTTGTCCTTGTTGGGCTGCCTTGGCGGCGTTTTGGCGTTTGCGTTGCAGCGCCAGGCAGCGCCCAATCGCCTCTTGCAGCTGGGCCATGTGCACCGGCTTGGTCACAAAGAAGTTCACGCCCGCAGCGAGCGCTTCTTCCTTGGCGTTGTTCATGGCGTCGGCGGTAAGCGCGACGATGGGGATGTGCTTGACCGAGCCTACGAGTGCGCGGATGGCGCGGGTGGCGGCCAAGCCGTCCATTACCGGCATGTGCACATCCATCAGCACCAGATCAAAGTGCTGCGCTTGCACCATGGCCAAGGCTATTTTCCCGTTCTCGCAAAACGTGGTTTGGTAACCCATGCGCTCGAGCAGGATGCCCACAAACTTGCGGTTAACCGCATTGTCTTCGGCCACCAAGATGCGGCGAATGGATGCCTGCCCCACGCCGTCGGTGGAACCTGACAGCGGTAACACGGAAGACGTTGCCGCTGGCGGTTCGCACAGGCGAAAGGGCAGCCCCACCGCAAAACTCGAGCCCAGACCCGGCGTGCTGCGCACTTCAATGTCGCCGCCCATCATGCGGGCCAGCGACTGTGATATTTCCAGCCCCAGCCCGGTGCCGCCAAACTGGCGCGCCACACTGCTGTCGACCTGGTGAAAGCGCTGGAACAGTCCGTCCATGGCGGCGGCGTCCATGCCGATGCCCGTGTCTTCGACCGTAAACAGCAGCACCGGTGCTGCGCCGCTGGCCCCACTGGCGGCGGTCGCTGGCGCGCGGCGCACCGTCACCGACACCGCACCGCGCTCGGTGAATTTGATTGCGTTGTTGATCAGGTTGAACAGGATTTGTTTAAAGCGCGTCGCATCCAACAGGCCCCACGCGGGCGTATCGCCACTGAGTTGAAATTCAAAGCCCAGGCCCTTGGCCACGGCCTGCGGGCGCATGACACTGGCGACTTCCTGGAGCAACTCCGGCAGGTTGACGGGCGCGGGGTGGATGCTGATCTTGCCTTCGTCCAGCGCAGAAATATCCAGAATGTCGTTGAGAACATTGAGCAAATGGCTGGCCGAGGCGTTGGCGGTGCGCACGTAGTCCGCTTGCTGGGCGTTCAGGCCCGTGGTGCTCAGCAGCCCGAGCATGCCCAAAATGCCGTTGAAGGGCGTGCGCAGTTCGTGGCTCATATTGGCCAAAAATTGGCTTTTGCCGCGATTGGCCCGCTCGGCCTGCATCTGGGTTTCGCGGAAATGCGCGTTAAGCGCCTGCGCTTTTTCGTCCGCCGCAGCGCGTCCGCGGTTTTGCAGCCAGGTGGCGGTCGCAGCGCCCACCATCAAGGCAAGCAGCGCACAGCCCAGCGCGGCCAAGACCAGGGTTTGTGTTTGCGTTTGCGCGTTTTGTTGTTCCAGGCGGCTTGATGCCGCGCTTTGCGCGTCCTTGACCAGATTCTCGAGTGGGGCCACCAGCATTTCTGATTCGTGCAGCAGCGCGCGCATGTTCTCGGGCTCGGTCGGCGTGCTTGCGCCCATGTTTTGCGCTTGCCGGCTCAGGGACACCAGTTGGTCCAGCAGGCGCGCGTGCTGGGTATCGGCCAGAAGCGCTGCCAAACCCGGCGACTGGCGCGTCAGCATCGCACGCGACCGCAGCAAGGCGGCGTGCTCCACCAGCGCCTGCGGGTCGGTGCTTTCGCGCTCACTGAGCTGGCGAAGCAGCGCGTAGCGAAAGCGAAAAAATTCCCGCTCCAGCGCCTGGCTGGACCCCGCAGCTAACTCTGCGCGCGTGGCCCATTGCGCCTGCAGGGTTTGCTGGTGCTGCCACTGCAAACCCAGCTGCGCCAAGCCGGTAAGCGCCATGGCAATGGCGATTGCCCATAGCCAGGCGGCAAAAGAAGGCGATTTGCTGCTTCTGGCCATGTTTGCAGCGAACAAAAATGGACCTGCGGGTCGGGTGCCTTAGGCCTTGGGCTGGTGGGTGATACCCAGCATGTCGGTACCAGCGTCGTGGCCCAGCAGACCGCTTTGGGCGTAAATGCCCAGCTTGGCGCGGGTGTCGACGATGTCCAGATTGCGCAGGGTGAGCTGTCCAATGCGGTCGGCCGGCGAGAACATGGATTCGCCTTTTTCCATGGTCAGGCGTTCGGGGTGGTAGGTCAGGTTGGGGGAGGTGGTGTCCAGGATGGAGTAATCGTTGCCCCGGCGCAGCTGCAGGGTCACTTCGCCAGTCACCGCGCGCGCGATCCAGCGCTGGGCGGCTTCGCGCAGCATGATGGCTTGCGGGTCAAACCAGCGCCCTTGGTACAAGAGGCGCCCAAGCTTGCGGCCGTTGTCGCGGTACTGCTCGATGGTGTCTTCATTGTGGATGCCGGTGACCAGGCGCTCGTAGGCCGCAAACAGCAGCGCCAGGCCGGGGGCCTCGTAAATGCCGCGGCTCTTGGCCTCGATGATGCGGTTTTCAATCTGGTCGCTCATGCCCAAACCGTGGCGCCCGCCGATGCGGTTGGCCTCCAGAATCAATTCCACCAGGTCGGGGTACTCGACGCCGTTAAGCGCCACCGGGCGGCCTTCTTCAAAGCGCACCGTCACGTTCTCGCGTTTGACCTCGACTTCGTCTTTCCAGAACGCCACGCCCATGATGGGGTTGACGATCATCATGCCGCTGGACAAGTGCTCCAGGTCTTTGGCCTCGTGGGTCGCGCCCAGCATGTTGGAGTCGGTGGAATAGGCTTTTTCAGCCGACATCTTGTAGCCAAAGCCCGCTGCCGTCATGAAGGCCGACATTTCTGCGCGGCCCCCGAGTTCGTCAATAAAGGCCTGGTCCAGCCAGGGCTTGTAGATTTTGAGGGCCGGGTTGGTCAGCAGGCCGTAGCGGTAAAAGCGCTCGATGTCGTTGCCTTTGAAGGTGCTGCCGTCGCCCCAGATGTGGACATCGTCCTCTTTCATGGCGGCCACCAACATGGTGCCGGTCACGGCGCGGCCAATGGGGGTGGTGTTGAAGTAGGTCACACCTGCGGTAGAGATGTGAAACGCGCCGCTTTGCAGCGCGGCAATGCCCTCAGCAGCCAACTGGCTGCGGCAGTCAATCAGGCGGGCATTCTCAGCGCCGTATTCCATGGCCTTGCGCGGAATTTCGTCGTAGTCAGCCTCGTCAGGTTGGCCCAGGTTGGCGGTGTAGGCGTAGGGAATCGCGCCTTTGTTGCGCATCCAGTGCAAGGCGGCGCTGGTGTCAAGGCCGCCAGAAAAGGCGATGCCGACTTTTTGGCCAACCGGGATGTTTTGAAGAATAGTGGACATGGACTGCAATCGTGGTGAAAGTGGGGCAGGTGGCGGCAAAGCGCAGGGCAGGGCGCTAGAAAGAGTGGCGCGCCTTAGGCGTAGTGGCAGATGTAGTGAAAAGCCTCGGCCACGCGGATTTGGAATTTGCTGTCGCCCGGCACGCTAAAGCTTTGCCCGGCGCCCACGCTGTGCCAGACGGTTTCACCCGCCAACAGATATTCGCAGCCGCCGGCCACGCATTCCATGACCTCCGGCGCGGCGGTGCCAAAAGTCAGTTCTGCTGGCAGCACCACGCCCACGGATTTTTTGCTGCCGTCAGCCAGGGTCAGGCTGTGGCTGACGCATTTGCCGTCAAAGTAAACGCTGGCTTGGGTGGCGACGGTAGCGCCGGAGATCTGGGTGGTGGTCATGGTGGCTTGCGGAGTAAGGGGTGACTTGCGGACGGAGTTTGCGCTGCCAGGGCTGAGGCCGGCTTGCAGTCACTCAGGTCAAAGAGGACGCCCGCAAAGCCGGTACTGCGTCCGGCAGCGGCGCACGTTCAGCATTTTAGGCCAGTGGCGCCGGGCCTCGTGCGTCGCTGAGGCGCCGCTCAGGTACCGCTCAGGCGCTGGTGCTTGCGCCTTGCAGGGCCGCGAACTGCGCCGGGCTAAATCCCACACTCAGTCGGCCCTTAGGCCAGCGCACTACCGGGCGCTTGACCACGCTGGGGAACTCGCGCACCACGGCGGCAGCGCTGGCGGCGTCGGTCACCGTGGCTTGGAGGGTGGCGTCGAGCTTGCGCCAGGTGGTGCCTTTGCGGTTGAGCACGGCTTCCCAGCCCAGAGCCTGCAGCCAGTCGGCCAGCGCGGCTTCGGGCACGCCGGCCTTTTTGAAGTCGTGGAACTGGTAGTCCACACCGGCGGCGCTGAGCCAGTCACGGGCTTTTTTGACGGTGTCGCAATTGGGGATGCCGTAGACGGTCGCGCTGTTGGAGTGGCTCATAGTGGTGGTGGCTTGGATCAGGTCAGGGGCAAATCGCCCGCAGCGGCATCATGCCACCGTCGGGCTCCCGGCGCAGCCCCTGCGCGCTGGGCGACAATGCGGCGCTTATGAAAAATCTACCCGACTGGCTGGCGTATTGCGAGCAATTGCACCCCAAAAACATCGACATGGGCCTGGAGCGCGTGCGCATGGTTGCCTCCCGCATGGGACTGGCGCTGGACTGCCCGGTGATTACCGTGGCGGGCACCAACGGCAAGGGTTCCACCTGCGCCATGCTCGAATCCATCCTCTTGCAGGCCGGTTACCGCACGGCCGTGTATTCGTCGCCGCACCTGGTGCATTTTGAAGAACGCCTGCGCCTGCAGGGCCAGCCGGCCCAGGCCGATGCGCTGGTGGCGGGCTTTGCGGCAGTGGAAGCGGCGCGGACCCAGGACGAGGTGGTGTCGCTCACCTACTTTGAATTTTCGACGCTGGCGATCTTGGACGTGGTTCGCCGCACGCCTTTGGACGTGGTGATTTTGGAGGTGGGTCTGGGCGGGCGCTTGGACGCGGTCAACATCATCGACCCCGACTGCGCGGTGATTACCAGCATTGACCTGGACCACATGGAGTTTTTGGGTAACGACCGCGAAACCATCGGTCTGGAGAAAGCCGGCATCATGCGCGCGGGCCGCCCGGTGGTGGTGAGCGACCCGGTGCCGCCGCAAAGCGTGCTCGACCACGCGCAGCGCATGGGCGCCGACGTGTGGCGGGTGGGACAGGACTTCAACGTTGCGGGCGACCCGCAGCAGTGGAACTGGGCCGGGCGCGGACGGCGTTACAGCGGCCTGGCCTACCCGGCGCTGCGCGGGGCCAACCAGCTCGTCAACGCCTCGGGCGTGCTGGCGGCTTTGACTGCGCTGCGCGACAAGCTGCCGGTGACTGCGCAAGCCATCCGCAACGGTTTGGCGTTTGTCGAATTTGCCGGGCGTTTCCAAATCATTGCGGGCAAGCCCACGCTGGTGCTGGACGTGGCGCACAACCCGCATTCGGTGGCGGCGCTGGCGGCCAATCTGGACGCCATGGGCTATTTCCCTTGCACCCACGCCGTGTTTGGCGCCATGGCCGACAAAGACCTGGCGCCCATGCTCGCGCGCATCAACCCGGTGATTGACCGCTGGTATTTCACCGATTTACCCACCGCGCGTGCTGCCAGTGGCGCCGAGCTGCAGGCGCGCTGGCGGGGGCAAAACCCACCGTCCGCTGCCAAGTCAGCGGTGTTTGCCGACCCGTCCGCCGCCCTGGCCGCCGCAGTGGCCGCAGCAGACCCCGCTGATAGAATTGTGGTCTTTGGATCGTTCTACACGGTAGGCGGCGTTATGCAGCAAGGCCTGCCCCGGCTGCACGGCGCGCACCTGAGTTCTTGAGAATCTACCCCGCTATGGCCTTTTTTAAATTTCGCAAAAATAGCGCTGAGCAGTCCGGTCCTACCCCTGCGCCCGAGAGTCTGGATGTTTTGCGCAAGCGCGCACGCCACCGCCTGATTGGCGCCGCTGCGCTGGTCTTGCTCGGCGTGGTCGGTTTCCCCCTGTTGTTTGACAGCCAGCCCCGCCCAGTGGCGGTGGACATCGCCATCGACATTCCTGACAAGACCAAAGTCGCACCCCTGAGCGCCGCGCCTGCAAGTGCAGTGCTTGCTGCGCCCGCTTCTGAATCCGCCCCCGTCTCCGTCTCCGTCTCCGTCTCCGACGCTGCAACCCCAGCCCAACAGGCTGCGTTGGCCGTGCCCGCGCCGGTGGTGGCCAAAGCCGAGCCGAAAGTGGAGCCCAAGGTCGAATCCAAGCCGGAGGTCAAAGCCGAACCCAAGGTGGAGCCCAAAGCCGCGCCCAAAGTGCAAACCAAGGCCGATAACAAGGCCGCCGCCAACCCTGAGGAAAAAACCACCACCTCTGGCAAGGCCCAGGCGCTGCTCGACGGCAAAGACCCGGCCAAGGCCGCAGCAGCTGCGCCGCGCTACACGGTGCAAGTTGGCGCCTTTGCCGATGAGAAAAAAGCCCATGAGGTGCGCGCTACGCTAGAAAAAGCCGGCATCAAGACCTATACCCAAGTGCTCACCACGGCCGACGGAAAGCGCACCCGGGTGCGCGCGGGCCCTTGGGAAAGCAAGTCCGAAGCCGACAAGACGGCAGAAAAAATCAAGAAATTGAACCTCTCCGCCGCCGTGCTGACTTTGTAGGTCGGCGACGCACATGGCTGATCTGGACTGGATTTTCGGGGCCATCCTGGCCCTGTCCACCTTGTTGGGCGTGCTGCGCGGCCTGGTCAAGGAAGTCTTGTCCTTGCTGAGCTGGGTAACGGCTTTTGTGCTCGCGCAGCGGCTGGCGCCCGAGGTGGCCATGTGGATTTCCCTGGGGGGCGCCAGTGAAACACTGCGCTACGCCGGCGGTTTCGTCATTGCCTTTGTCGGCACCTTGCTGGCGGGCGGTCTGTTGACCTTGGCGGTACGAAAAATGCTGTCTGTGGCGGGTTTGCGCCCCATGGACCGCTTGCTGGGCGCGGTCTTTGGCGCAGCGCGCGGCGCGGTGCTGCTGCTGGCGGTGACTGTGGTGGTGTCCATGACGCCCCTGCGCAGCCACCCGGCCTGGCTAGAGGCGCGTGGCCCCCAGATAAGCCAATCGGTACTCAGCGGTCTCAAGCCCCTGTTGCCGCCTGAATTTGCAAGATTCTTACCTTGAACGAGTAAACAAACCATGTGTGGAATCGTCGGCGTTGTCAGCAACGCACCTGTCAACCAGCTCATCTATGACGCTTTGCTGCTGCTGCAGCACCGCGGCCAGGACGCAGCGGGCATCGTCACCCAGCAAGAGCGCAAGTTCTTCATGCACAAGGCCAAAGGCATGGTCAAGGACGTGTTTCGTACGCGCAATATGCGATCGCTGCCCGGCAATTGCGGCCTGGGCCAGGTGCGCTACCCGACCGCGGGCAACGCCTACAGCGAAGAAGAGGCGCAGCCTTTTTACGTGAACGCCCCCTTTGGCATTGTGCTGGTGCACAACGGCAACCTGACCAATGCGCACGCGCTCAAGCGCGAGCTGTTCAACGACGACCACCGCCACATCAACACCGACAGCGACTCGGAGGTGCTGCTCAATGTGCTGGCCCATGAGCTTGAGCGCACCAGCCGTGGCTCGGCCTTGCAGCCCGCGCACTTGTTTGCGGCCGTGCGCAATGTGCACGCCCGCGTCAAAGGCTCGTACGCCGTGATTGCGCTGATCGCCGGGCACGGCGTGCTGGCATTTCGCGACCCGCATGGCATTCGGCCGCTGTGCATGGGCCGCAGTGCCGACAACGTGGTACTGGCCAGCGAATCCGTGGCCTTAGAGGGCACGCTGCACAAGTTCGAGCGCAATATTGACCCGGGCGAGGCGGTATTTGTAAACCTGCAAGGCGAAGTGCTCGCCCAGCAGTGCGCTGACGCGCCCACGCTCAACCCCTGTATTTTTGAATACGTCTACTTGGCCCGGCCCGACTCGGTGATGGACGGCATATCCGTCTACCAAGCGCGACTGAACCTGGGCGAAACCCTGGCCAAGCGCGTGATTTCCACTGTGCCGCCCAACGAGATTGACGTGGTCATTCCGATTCCTGAGTCCAGCCGCCCGAGCGCCGCGCAGCTTGCGCATCTTTTGGGCTTGCCCTACCGCGAGGGTTTTGTGAAAAACCGCTACGTGGGCCGCACCTTCATCATGCCGGGCCAAGCCGTGCGCAAAAAGTCGGTACGCCAAAAGCTCAATGTGATCGCCAGCGAATTCAAGGGCCGCAATGTGCTGCTGGTGGACGACTCCATCGTGCGCGGCACCACCAGCAAGGAAATCGTGCAAATGGCGCGCGACGCCGGCGCGCGCCGGGTCTACCTGGCCAGCGCCGCGCCGCCGGTGCGCTACCCCAATGTCTACGGCATCGACATGCCCACCAGCAGCGAACTCGTGGCCCACAACCGCAGCGTGGAAGAAATCCGCGACATCATCGGCTGCGACGCCCTGATTTACCAGGACGTGGCGGGCATGAAAAAAGCCGTGGGATCGCTCAACCCGACGATTGCCGACTTTGACGCCTCGTGCTTTGACGGCGTCTATGTGACGGGCGACATCACCAGCGACGACATCACCCGCCTGAGCGCCACCCGTGGCGGCAGCGAAGAGGAGCAGGACGACAACTCGCGCCTGGCTTTGCCCAACCCCCAACACTGAAACGCACTGCTGACATGACCGACAAGACCGATCCCCACGCCCTGCACCGCGACACCCTGGCCGTGCGCGAGGCCGTGGCGCGCAGCCAGTATGGCGAAAACTCCGAGGCCCTGTACCTCACCAGTGGCTATGTACAGCCTTCGGCTGCGGCTGCGGCAGCGCGCTTTGCCGGTGACGAAGAAGGCTTTACCTACGGCCGCTACGGCAACCCCACGGTCGCCAGTTTCGAGAAGCGTCTGGCTTCCATGGAGGGTACCGAGGCCTGTATATCCACCGCCTCGGGCATGTCGGCCATTTTGATGATGTGCATGGGCTTGCTCAAGTCGGGCGACCATGTGGTGTGCTCGCAGTCCATGTTCGGTTCCACCATCAAATTGATTGGCTCCGATCTGGCCAAATTTGGCGTGCAAAGCACCTTTGTGCCGCAAACCGATGTGGATGCCTGGCGCGCTGCCGTTCGGCCCAACACCAAATTGCTTTTTGCGGAGACTCCGACTAATCCGCTGACCGAGATCTGCGACATTGCCGCGCTGGCCGATATCGCGCACAAGGCCGGCGCATTGCTCGCCGTGGACAACTGTTTTGCCACGCCTGCGTTGCAGCGGCCCATCGCCTTGGGCGCAGACATCATCACCCATTCCGGCACCAAGTTTCTGGACGGGCAGGGCCGGGTGATGGCAGGTGCCTTGTGCACCACGCAGCAACTGATCACCGAGAAATTTATCCCCGTGCTCAAGAGCGGCGGCATGACGCTGGCGCCATTTAATGCATGGGTGGTGTTGAAGGGTTTGGAGACACTGGGCATTCGCATGAAGGCGCAGTCGGCCCAGGCCCTGGCCGTTGCACACTGGCTGGAACAACAGCCGCATGTGGAACGTGTGTTCTATCCCGGTCTGCCAAGCCACCCGCAGCATGCGCTCGCCATGGCGCAGCAAGGCGGATGTGGCGGTGCTGTGTTGTCCATGGTCATCAAAGGTGGCTCGCCGGAGCAGTCCCGCGCCAACGCCTTCCATGTGTTGGACTCCATGCGCGTGCTCTCGCTG
>CANFNE010000037.1 GCA_947448105.1 Burkholderiales bacterium | reverse complement strand
GCACAAAGTCAAAAGGAAAGCCTTCGGCAAACACGTCCCGAAAATCGAGCATCAGGCGCCGGGGCAGGCTTTGCAAACTGAGCACCCCGAGCAGCTTGGCGATGCCGGGGTCGGCTTTGAGGAATTCGCCTTTTTCCAGGTTGACGTTGAAGCTGCCGCCCAGGCTGGGGTAGTCCAGGCTGATGGGCGAGCCTTGCCATTCGATCTGGCCCTCGATCTTGCCTTTGCCCTGGCGGATCACCTCTTTCATGCCAAAGCGCGCCAGCAGGTCGCCCGAGTCGTTGATGTCGAGCCGAAAGTCCAGCGACGTGCGGCGCCGGTCTTTGGCGCTGGTTTTGGCGGCAGCGCCAGGCACGCCCATGCTGCTGGCCGTTGGTGTGCCGGGTTGCAGGCGCCAGGCGCCACTGGCGCTCAGCGTGGCCGCAGGCATGCTGAGGTTCAGGCGCTTGAGGCGCCATTCGCGCAGAGGCTCGCGTTGCACCAGCGAGGTCTGGTTCATCGCCTCCACTTCCAGGCGGCCCAGCTTCTTGCCCATGAGTTCAAAGTCGTCCACCACCACATCAAGCGCGGGAATGCTTGACGGCTGCTCGTCCAGCAGGTTTTCCACATCCTGCGCCTCGCTAGAGCCCAGGGTCAGGCGCGACAGGCGGGCGTACAGGCGTCCGATGTTGGCACTGTCAGCGGCCAGGTCGGGCACGCTGGCCTGGCGGTATTCCATCTGGCCACTGAACTCGGTGGCGTCCACCTGCGCCCGCCACAAGCGCCCCACCCGCGTGCCATTCACGGCTACCTTGTGCAAGGTATGGCTGCCCCAGCCCAGCTCGCGCACGCGCAGGTTTACCGTGCTGGGCAGGTAATCCGCTCCCAGCGACAGACTGGGTGCGTCGGCCTTTTTGCTGCCGCTTGCTGGCGCGCCAAAGCCGTCGAGCCAGGTGGTCCAGTCGTCCACGTCCAATGCATCGAGCGCCAGACTGGCCGAGATGCCGCGCTCGGGCAGCACCAGGGGTTCACCTGCACCCGTGCCCACCACCACGGCCCCGCGCAGCACACGCGGCCCCACGCCAGATTCGCCCGTGCCGCCCGTGACCAGCGCCAGACTGGCCAGGCGGCCCCAGTCCAGGCGCATCAGGCTTTGGCCGGGCAGTACGGCGCCGGCCGCCCCGTTGCTGCCGCTGGCGCGTGCGGCGCCGAGCTCCAGGCGCACCGGCAGGGCCACGTCGGGGGTCTTGGTAAACGGTGGGGGCAGGGCAAGCCCCATGCCGCTCAGGCTGGAGCTCACCACGATCTCGGGCACACCAGCGCGCAGCACCATGGTGGCCTGGTAACTGGCCGCCCCACTGGCATAACGCGCCAGCGACGTAGCCACGGTGCCGAGCTCGCTGGCCTGGCGCAAGCCCTCGGCGCTGGCGGTGCCTTGCAGGCGCAACACGCCAGGCACTGCTTTGGCAACTGGACTTGTGGACGGCAAGGGTGACACCGGAGCCGCCGAAGCGTCACCAAAACCGGTCAGTGTGCCGTCCACCCGCACATCACCGCCCAGCGCCTGGCCCACCACCCCATTGATGCCAAAGCCGCTTTCCGTGTACGTGACCAGCCCGCGCGCACGCGCCAAGCGCGGCGTGCCGGGCAGCACCTGCACGTCGTTGCCGAGCAAATTGATACTCCCGTTCAAGGCCAGGCGCGCGGTATCGGCCAAGGGAAAGTCCAGTTTGGCCTTGTAGTCGGCGGCGCCGTTGGCCGTAGCGCGGCGCAGGGCGTGGTCGAGCACGTCGTCGATGGCCGAGCCATTGACCACCGCCAGCGCGTCGGCCAGCGGGCCCCGGCCCTGGGCGTTGACGGCCACGGTGGCTGCGCCATACAAATTGCTGATCTGGGCCTCGGTGCGCTCCACCGGCACGCCGGCCTGGCCCGCGCCCGCGCCCCACAGCGCGCGCACGTTCTTGAGGGAGAGCGTGGCGCGGTCGAGCAGCAGTTCGCCATTGAGTTGGGTAAAAGCCGGCCAGGGTTTGCGGCCTTTGGGCATCAAACTCGGCGGCACATAGGCGTAGTTGCCATTGGCCAAATTGGCAGACACCCGAAACTCACCTTGCTTGGGCTGGGAAAACGGAAACTGGCGCAAATCGCCCTTGAGCGCCACTTTGGCGCCGCTGGCGGTCCCTCCGCGCACCGCGTCGCGCAGGTAGTCCCGAACGTCCTGGCTCAGGGTCAGCGGCAGGTAGCGGTACACGCGCGCGAGTTCGGCGCGGCTCAGGCTGGCCTGCAACTCCAACATGCCAGGGCCACTTTGCACTGCGCCACTGGCGTCATGGTTGGCCCATTTGAGTAGCTGCACTTCACCCTGCGCGTCGGCATTGGCAAAGCGCAGGTTGCTCACGGTGGCATTCAGGCGCGCACCGTCTTGTTTCCATTGCACGTCGGCCGACAGTTGCGCCAAGGGCAGCACCGGTTCGGCAAACCAGCCGGGCAAGTCCACGCTGGCGTTGGCCATATTGAGGTGGGCTTTGCCACCGCTTTGGCTCAGCTCAAGCTCCAGGTCCAGGCCCGAAAAACCAGGGCTGGCCCCGGGCTGCGCTGCCAGCGCCGCCTGGGTCACCCGGCCTTTGATGGCGTAGCTGGTGGGCGCCACCAACGGCCCGGTCCAGCCGCCCTGCACGGTTTGCACCACACCCGACGGCCTGTACGACTGCAGCGCCGTTCGCAAGGCCGCGTCAATGGGCAGGCGCTGCGCCAGCTGGCCCAGCACCGCCACATCGAGCCGGTCGGCGCTGAATTCGCCGCGCGCGGGCTTGGCACCCTTGGCCTTGCCCTGGTCGGCGCCCTGCCACAAGGCCAAGCGCGCGTTGCCCCCGGGCCAACGGATGCCTTCGGCAGTTTCGAACTGCAGGCCTTCGGTGCTGTATTCGTGTCCGCCACCCAGGTCCTTGACCGCCAGGCGGCCCGAGGCGCTGCGCAACACCTGCTGCTGCGCGCCCTGGCCCAGGTGCACATCGTCAAGCAGCACGTCGGCCGTGCCACCCGTGAGCACCGCACGCTTGACATCTACCCAGGCGCGCAGGCTGCCACGCCCTTCGCTGATGTCCACGCCCACGTCCAGGTAGGGGCGCAGCTGCGCCCAGTCCAGCCGGTTAAAAGCGGTGTACCACTGGCCTTGCCAGTCTTGCCAGCGTCCGGCATGCAGGGCCAGCAGCGGCTGGGTAAACACGCCTTGCAGACTCAGGCGCTCGCCCCAGTGCGCGGGCGGGTCGGCATTGATGCGCAGGGAATGGGTGAAATGGCGGTTGCGCAGCACCAGATCCACCTGTGACAACGCCAGTGGTGGGGCATCACGCAGCGCGTCGGTCCAGCGCAGCGTGCCGTGGCGAATAGCGATCTCAGGCTGGCTGAACAACCAATCGGCGCCTGCGCTGTCGCCACTGTCGGTCTGGGGCAGGGCAAAGCCAGCCACCCACACCACGCCGTCGGCGCTGCGCCGCACATCGAGCACCGGGCTGTCGATATAGAGCTGCTCCAGGCCGCCGGCCAGGAGCGAGCGCGGCGACACGGCCGCAATCACACTGGAGAGCTCCAACGCCACCTGGCCCTGGGCGTCAAGCAATTGCACGCCACGCAGTTCGACCGAAGGAATCAGGCCATTGGACTGTGCGTTGATGCTGCCGATGCGCACCACCGCGCCCACGGTGCGCGTGGCCTGGTCTTCGAGCCAAGGGCGCAAAGCGTCGATTCGCGGCACAATGACAAAGTGCAAAGCCACCCACAGCAGCACCAGCACGAGCCACCCCCCCGCCACCAACCGGAGCGCCCATTTGGCCAGGGAAGCACTGGCCGACAGCAGGCGGGAAGGGGCAGGAAACGTGTCAGTCATTGGATTGTTGTTTTACCGGAGAATTATGACCCCCAACCACCCCGCCTCTGGGTCTGCGCATTCCCGCTTTGCACAGCGAATCCGCCGCCGCTATGGCGATGCCATGGAAGCGCTCCCCTGCGGTGTGCCGGTGCGGGCCGTGCAAGAGCAGCTGTTTGCCACCCTGCGCGCCCAAGGCGAGACGGTCGCAGCCGCCTTGCGCATGACGCGCCAGTGGGTGGTAGAGCGCCTCTTGGTGCTTGATTGTGAAAACGGCCTGGCCTTGACGCAGGTCACGGGCGTGATGACCGATCTGGCCGAATTTGCCCTGTGCGTAGCCGCTGAACAAGCCAGCGCCGACCTCGAAGCCGTTCACGGTGCGCCCCTTAAGCCCAACGGCGAACGCTGCAAGCTGTGCGTGGTGGGCATGGGCAAGCTAGGCGCCCGGGAGCTCAATGTCTCTAGCGACATCGACCTGATCTATATCTATGACCAGGACGGCGACACCGCCGGGCTGACCAACGGGCGCGGGCGCATTTCCAACCAGGAGTTTTTTGGCAAATGGGTGCGCGCGGTTTATGCGCTGGTGGGTGAAGTCTCAGAACACGGCTTTGTGTTCCGGCTCGATTTGGCACTGCGGCCCAACGGCAACTCGGGGCCGCCGGCCCTGTCGCTGGGCGCGCTCGAGGAATATTTGCAGTCGCAGGGCCGCGAGTGGGAGCGTTTTGCCTGGCTCAAAAGCCGCGTGGTGGCGCCTGCGGGCAGCGCGCAGTGGCCGCTGACCTTGCAGTTGCGCGCCATCGTGATGCCTTTTGTGTTTAGACGCTACCTGGACTACGGAGTGTTTGACGCACTGCGTGTGCTGCACCGCCAGATCCGCGACCACGCCTCCAAGCGCAGCGCCGGGCGACCCGAGCGCAACAACGACGTCAAGCTCTCGCGCGGGGGCATCCGCGAGATTGAATTCACGGTGCAGCTGCTGCAGGTGGTGCGCGGCGGCCAGTTTCCGGAGCTGCGCACCCGCCCCACGGTGAGCGCCCTGGCGCGCCTGGCCAAGGCCGGGCTGATGCCGCAGGCAACCGCCGCCGCCCTGAGCGCGGCCTATGTTTTTTTGCGCCAGGTGGAACACCGCATCCAGTACCTCGACGACCAGCAAACCCATGTGCTGCCCACCGATGATGGCGATTTGGCCTGGATCGCCCAGACCCTGGGCCTGCCCAACACCAGCGCGTTTTTGACCCAGCTCGACGCCCACCGCGAACTGGTGGCGCACGAGTTTGACGCCCTCTTGGGCGGCCCGGCACCCAGCTGCAACGGATGCAAGGGCCATGGAAGCGGCAAAGGCAGCGCCTCGGCTGCGACAGTCAGTCCCACCCTCGACCTGGACGCCACGCTGGCGCTGTTGCACGGCGCGCTCCAAGAGCGGCTGGCGCACTGGCGCACCCATGCGCGCGTGCAGGCGCTGCGCGACGAATCGCGTGCGCGCTTGTTCAAGTTGGTGCAGCGCACCGCCCAATGGGTGGAGCAGGGCCGCGCCACGGAGCTGGCTGGCGTGCGCCTGCTCGACTGGATGGAAACGCTGCTGCGCCGCGAGAGTTATTTGTCCCTGCTCGACGAGCGTCCGCTGGTGCATGAGCGCCTGTTGCGCATGCTGGGCGCGGCGCGCTGGCCCGCACGCTACCTGCAAACCCACCCCGGCGTGATCGACGAACTCGCCAGCAGCGCCATGCTGACCGAGCGCTTTGACGCCGCCACCTTGGAGGCCGAAATCGCCCACCGCCTGAGCGCGCTTGCCGCCAGCGGTGAAGACGACGACGAGACCCTGCTCAACCTGCTGCGCCGCGCCCACCACGCCGAAGTGTTTCGCACCCTGGCGCGCGACGTGGAGGGCCAGCTCACGGTCGAACAGGTGGCCGACGACCTGAGCGCTCTGGCCGAAGCCATGTTGCGAATTACCACCGCCTGGTGCTGGGCGCGCCTCAAAACCCGGCACCGCGACATCCCCCAACTGGCCATCATTGCCTACGGCAAGCTTGGCGGCAAAGAGCTGGGCTACGGCAGCGACCTCGACATCGTGTTTGTCTACGACGACGCCGATGAACGCGCCGGCGAAATCTACGGCGCTCTGGTGCGCAAACTCATCAACTGGCTCACGGTAAAAACCAGCGAGGGCGACCTCTACGAGATCGACACCGCGCTGCGCCCCAACGGCAACGCCGGCATGTTGGTCACGCCCTTTAGCGCCTACGCCAACTACCAAGAGCAACGCGGCTCCAACACTGCCTGGACCTGGGAGCACCAAGCCATCACCCGCGCCCGCTGCGTGCTGGGAAGCACCGACTTGCAAGCCCGCTTTGATGCCGTGCGCGACGCGGTGATTGCCAGCCCGCGCGACAGCGCCGCCTTGCACGACGAAATTGCCGCCATGCGCGCCAAAGTGGGCGCCGCCCACCGCGACAAGCCCGGCCTGTTTGACGTCAAACACAGCCCCGGCGGCATGGTGGACATTGAGTTTGCGGTGCAGTTTTTGGTGCTGGCCCACGGCCAAAGCCACCCCGGGCTGCGCGCCAACCTGGGCAATATCGCCCTGCTGCAGCGCGCCCAAGACAGCGGCCTGCTGCCCGCACCCATCGGTGCTGACGCCGCGCAGGCCTACCGCAGCCTGCGCCAGATTCAGCACCGCGCCCGGCTGGACGAGGCGCCCACCGAATTGGCGCTGGACGCCGTAGCGTCTGAGCGCGCGGCGGGGCTGGCGCTGTGGGGGGCGGTGTTTGGGGCGCCGGGCTAATATGCGCACCAACGCATGGGCCTTGCCAACAGGACTCGCACAAAATTCCCGGCTGACGCAAAAGGACTTTTCATGAACACCGAAATGTTTGAACAAACCGCCCTGGATTTGCCTGCGCAACAAAGGGCAGACTTGGCGCACAAACTATTGCTCAGCCTCGAAGAGCAGCCGCAAGACCAGATTGCAATGGCTTGGAATGCAGAAGCGCAGCGCCGCTCTGCTGAAATCGACAGCGGCGCAGCCGATGTGGTGCCGTCCCATGAGGTTGCTCACGCAGCCAGCGCTCTATTGCGTTGATTCTGTCAGTGCGTGGTGCGATGAACTACGGATTCCACCGTGCCGCCATTGCAGAGCACTTAGACCACGTGGCCTTCTATGAAAGCCACGTTGCAGGACTTGGGGCGGATTACCTTTCGGAGTTCGACGCTGCGATAGCCCGCGTCTGGGCGGCACCGGATCGGTTTCCTTTGGTCGCGCCACCCAACATCCATAAGATCGCGCTCAAGCGCTTCCCTTTTTATGTCATTTACCGCGTCCACGCAACGCAAGTCGTCGTCTTGGCCGTCGCCCACCAGCGGCGCCGTCCAGTCTATTGGGCAGGGCGCATCGGCCAATAATGTCGCTTGCATAGCTAGGCCAGAGCGCCGCGCGCTTTCCAAGCGAAAATCCCCCCATGAAATTTGCAAGCTACCAAGACGGCTCCCGCGACGGGCAGCTGGTTGTTGTTTCCCGTGACCTGGGCCAAGCGGTGTATCCGTCGCACATTGCCAACCGGTTGCAGCAGGTGCTCGACGACTGGAACTACCTCAGTCCCCAGTTGCAAGACCTGTCAGACCAGCTCAACGCCGGAAGGGCGCGCAACACGTTTGCCTTTAACCCGGCGCAGTGTTTGGCGCCGCTGCCGCGCGCTTACCAGTGGGCGCATGGCGGCGGCTTTGGCAGCCATGCCGAACTGCTGCAACAGGCGCAAGCCGTGGACCCGTCCGTCCCCCAAGCCACCGGCCTGGTGCAGGCCAGCAGCGACGCTTTGTTGGGCGCACAAGCGCCCCTGGTCTGCGCCAACGAGGCATGGGAGCTGGACTTTTCTGCCGAACTGGCCGTGGCCACCAGCGACATTCCCACGGGCTGCACGCCTGAGCGTGCCCTGGACGGCGTGCGCTTGCTGCTGCTGGCCAACAGCTTTCATCTGCGCGCACACAACAATGCGGATGCGGGCACGGCCTTTGCCCCGGTGGCCGTCACGCCCGACGAGCTGGGCGAGGCCTGGCGCAAGGGGCGGGTGAACCTATCGCTGCAAACCAGCTGGAACGGCCGCAAAGTGGGCTTGTGCGACGCGGGCCCCGACATGACGCTGCATTTTGGCCAGCTGATTGCGCAACTGGCGCAGCACCGGTCCCTGCGCGCAGGTACGCTGGTGGGCAGCGGCACGGTGAGCAGCCCGGCGCGTGTGCGTGAGGGCAAAAAGAGCGCCCAAGACCTGCCCGACTGGCCCAAGGGCTACCACTGCATTGCCGAAAAACGCGCCATGGAACTGCTGCAAAGCGGCCAAACCACCACCAGCTACCTGCGTGTGGGTGACACGGTGGAAATGGACGTGAAAGGCCGCGACGGCCACAGCCTGTTTGGCGCGATTGCGCAAGAAGTGGCGTCCGTGGTGGCGCCTGGCGCTAGCGCAGCTTCGGCCTAAGCCGCGCGCAGTTCCTGCTCAATCACCCACAAGCGGTCCTGGCCCCAGTGGCCGGGCAAGTGGTTCACCCGAAAAGAGGGCACGCCCCACAGCGACTGCGCCAGCAGGTCTTCGCGGTTGGCGGCGGCCACGGCGCGCCAGGATTCATCGGGCAAAGCGGCTTGTACCCAGGCGGCGTCAAAGCCGGCGCGCGCGGCAATCGCGTTGAGGCCTGCGTCACTGCCCGCGTCCAACCCGTCGGCCCAGACGCCTTGCAAAAACGAGGCGGCAAACTCCATGCCCTTGCCCTCTGCGATAGCGCGGTGCAAGAGCGCGTAGCCGCGTTCCACCGGCCGGCCCACCGGGTCTACCGCGTTGCCAAAGTCCAAGCCCAGGCGCTGCGCCTCGCGCGCCACGTCGCTGACGATGTACAGGCGCTTTTCCACTGGCACCGGCAGTCCGCGCATCACCATGGGCAGCACAAAGCGCAGGCGCAGCTCGGCGCCATGGTGCGCCGCCAGCGCCCACACCCGGGGCAGCGCCAAATAGGTATAAGGGCTGCGAAAGGACAAAAAATAGTCCAGCGTGGTGCCAGGTGCGGCACTTGGCCCTGGCAGCGGTGCGCGCGCTACCTCGTGCACTGGTGCGATCAGGGGCGCAGACGGGTTGCGGCACAGGCCCTCGTCGCGCAGGCGTTCTTCCAGAAAGTGCAGCCGGTCCAGGCCCCAGTACCACTCGCCAGCGTAATAAAAGGTGGCGCCCAGGTAATGCCCGGCGCGCTGGCGCAGCGCGTCGCCCTGCGCCTTGCATTCGGCCACGCGTTGCGGCGTGGCACTTGCGGGGGCGGGGGCGGGGGCGGCTTGCGCGCCAGGCTGCCACAGGCCGGCGCTGATGCTTGCGGCCTGCGCTACAAAACTACCCGCATCCAGCGCAGCGGCCAGTGCTGCCTCGGCAGCTTGCACCGCATCGGTGGCAGGCAAGGCGCCGTCCGGGCACTGCGGCGCCTGCAGGCCATAGGCCCGTGCCAGCGTGGCCGCGTCGCGCAGCGACCACTGCGCCAGCCGCGCGCGCTCGGGCGCGGCGGAGTCTTGCGGCGGGCTCACCAAATGGGGCAGCAGCGTGATCTGGTAGTCACTAGACAAACGCGCCAGCACCTGCGCGCACAGGTGGCTGTACGGGTCGTCCGCCTGGTGAAAGTAATGCACCTGGGCGGTCGCGCCGGTGAGCTTGCGCCACAGTGTGGCGCGGGCGCGGCGCAGGCGGCGCAAGCCGGGGTGGGTGTAGATCCGCACAAAGTTGCGGGCGATCTGGGTTTTGAGGGCACTCATGGCGGGCGGGCTCCTGGGTGGTTGCGACGGGGAACGCGGGTGATGTCTGGTGGATGGCTGCAAAAAGACGGCGTCAGGCGTGCGGGCCTAGCGGCCCATCACCTGCAGCGCAAAGGTCTTGGCGCCGCGCAGCATCATCTCGATAGCCACCGACACCAGCACCAGGCCCATCAGCCGCTCCACGGCGACCACCAAGCGGCTGCCAATGAGGCGCTGAATGCGTTCGGCCGACACCAGTACCACGGCGCTGATCAGCATGGTCACGCACAGCGCGGCAATCCAGTCCAGGCGGCGCTCGGGCTGCTGCGACACCAGCAGCAAGACGGTGGCCAGCGCCGACGGCCCGGCAATGGCCGGTATGGCCAGGGGCACGATCAGCGGCTCCTCAAAAATTTCCGCCTCCAGCACGGCTGCGGGCGGAAACACCATGCGCAGCGCGATCAAAAACAAAATCACGCCGCCGCCGATTTGCAGCGAAAGTTCGCTCAGGTTCATCACCTTTAAGAAGCCTTCGCCCACAAACATAAAGGTCAGCAGCAAAAAGAAGGCAATCAATATCTCACGCAGGATCACCCGCGCGCGCCGCTCGGGCGCCACGTGCTTGAGCGCGTTGGCAAACACCGGGATATTGCCCACCGGGTCGGTAATGAGCACCAGCAAAATCGTGGCCGACGCAAAGGTGTAATTCATCATGGCGCGTACACCGTCTCCAAACTGGCAAAGCCTTTGACCTCGATCGGGTTGCCCGACGGGTCCAAAAAGAACATGGTCCATTGCTCGCCGCTCTGGCCTGCAAAGCGGATTTGCGGCTCCATCACAAATTCCACCTTGGCCACTTGCAAGCGCTGCGCCAGCGCCTGCCAATCGGGCAGCGCCAGCACCAGGCCAAAGTGCGGCATGGGTACGAGCATGTCGCCCACGCGCCCGGTGCGCGTGGTGGCAAAAGGCGCACCCAGGTGCAGCGAGAGCTGGTGGCCAAAAAAGTCAAAGTCCACCCAGGTGGCGGTGCTGCGCCCCTCGGTGCAAGCCAAGACGTCACCGTAAAACTGGCGTGCGGCCTGCAAGTCGTGGACGTGGATGGCAAGGTGGAACAGGCTTTGCATGGGCGCAGGATAGCAGCCCCCTGCTGCCATAATCCATCCCCATGTCACCCTTGCACACCCTTCGCAACACCCCCTCACTGGCGCGCGCCGTGCTGCTGTGGTGGTGCCTGGCGCTGGGCTTGGCCGCCGCCGCGCCGCTGGCGCAGGCCCAGGGCAGTCGCATGGTGTGTTCGGCCTCGGGCATGGTCATGCTGGTGGACGCCGACACCGGCGCCCCCGCCAGCCAATCCGCCCATGGGCTGGACTGCGCGCTGTGCCTGTTTACCGGCGCGCCGCCGCCTGCCGCCCAAACCCCGCTTTTTTCTTCAATCGTTTCCCACGCAACGGCAGCCTCCGCAGGCCCCAGCGCACTGGCCTGGCGCAGCGCAGCGCCGCCACCGGGGCGCGGGCCACCCACGCAGGCCTGAGCGCGCAGCGGGCCTCCCAACGGGGCTCCATGCGCGCGCGGGTGCGGCGCCGCGGCCCCGTCTGGGACTGGCGCCTGCCCACGTTCCCCCCCTTTTTGCGCCCCGCGCGCTGCCACGCAGCCCTGGGGTAAACCGAATGCCAGGGCTGCGCGTGCGCCGCCTGTTTGTTGAAGTACCTTATGAAATCTTCCTTCGCCTCTCTTGCCACCGCCTGCGCCTTGTGCCTGGGCAGCTCCAGTTTTGCCCACGTCGTGCTGCAAGACAGCGCTGCGGCCGCAGGCAGCAGCTACCGCGCCACCTTTCGCGTGGGCCACGGCTGCGACGAACAGGCCACCACAGCCCTGCGCATCACCATCCCGGCCGGCTTTAACGGCGCCCAGCCCATGCCCAAGGCCGGCTGGACGGTGAGCACCAAAGTGGGCGCTTTGGCCACCCCCTATGAGAGCCATGGCAAGAAATACACCGAGGGCGTGCTGGAAATCAGCTGGACTGCCAACGGGCCGGAGAACGCCTTACCCGCCGCCTATTACGACGAGTTTGTGCTGCGCGGCACCACGCCTGCCAAGCCCGGGGCCCTCTGGTTCAAAGTGCTGCAAAGCTGCGCCCAGGGCGCCAACGACTGGGCTGAAGTGCCCGCGAACGGCACCTCCACCAAGGGCCTGAAGTCGCCTGCGGCGCTGCTGGAGGTGCTCGACGTCCAGGCCGCTGGCGCCCACGCGCATTGACGTGTTGCCCCCATTTTTCTAACCCCTGTTCATTGGAGTTCCCATGAAAAACAAAGTTTCTACTGCCTTCGTTCTGGCCGCCGCCTTGTGGACGGGCCACGCCCTGGCCCAAAACGTGGAGGTCAAAGACGCCTGGGCCCGCGCCACGGTGCAAGGCCAAAAAGCCAGTGGTGCGTTTATGACGCTCACGGCCAAAGCCGACACCACACTGGTAGGCGTGGCCAGCAGCGTGGCCGGTGTGGCCCAAGTGCACGAGATGAAGATGGACGGCAACACCATGCAAATGCGCGCGCTGCCCGATGGCCTGCGCCTGAATGCGGGCAAACCGGTGGCGCTCAAACCCGGCAGCTTTCACCTGATGCTGATGGACCTGAAAGTGCCTTTGCAAAAAGACACCACCATTCCTGTCACTCTGCGCTTCAAAGACGCCAAGGGCGTGGAAAGCACGCTGGACCTGAAGGTGCCGGTGAGCACCAGCGCACCGGGCGGTGAAGCTGCTGGCCACCAGCACGGCATGCACGACGCGCCAGCCAAACCTTAGGCAAGAGGCGGCCAGGCGCCCTTGCGCCCGCGCTGCCAACTGAACCCTTGACATACCCGCGATGTTGACCCTGTCCGCGACCCTGCGCTCTGCCCGGTTGGCCTGTCTGGCCCGCATGGGCCTGCACGCGCGCGCCTGGCTTGCGGTGTGGCTCATCGTCTTTGCCTCGCTGTCGCCTACGGTGATGCAGGCGCTGGCCGCAGCGCAAGGGCCCGGCCACGGCCTGGAGGTCTGCACCAGCAGCGGCACGCGCACCCTGGCCCCCGATGGATCGCTGGATCTGGCTGCAGATGCGGGCGCCCCGCAGGGCGACGGGCACCCGGCACCCGCAAGCCTGGCGGGCGGCCATTGCCCGCTGTGCCTGTTGTCCCACGGTGGCCTGGCACCGCCGCCAGCCACCGCTTTTTTTGCAGCGACACAGCTACGGTCGCTTGCTCCGCCATGGCCTCCACTTGGGGCACCAGTGCGCGGCGCCCACCAGCGCGCTGCCGCGCCACGCGGCCCACCCCGCCAAGCCTGACACCCCCCGCCCCACCAAGCGCTTCGGCGCTGTGGGGCATTTCGCACCGCACACCTCTTTGCACGCCAAGGCTTGGCCTGTCGCAGGGGCGCGCGGGCACAGGCTTCTCATTTTTTTGGCTTTCACCATGCACAAAACCCATCTCGCGCTGGCCCTGGCCGTCGCGTTTCCTCTGTCTTTCTCTATTCCCGCAGCGGCCCAAGCGACGGCAGGTGACACCCGTCCGGCCGACGAGGCAGCGCCCGTCAAATCGCTGGGCATCGTTACCGTGACGGGCGGGCGCCCCACCTCGCTGCCTACGCAGATTCCCACCACGATTGAAGGCGTGTCACGCACCCAAATCGAGCAAACCATCAACGCCACCGACAGCGAAGACGTGCTCAAGTACTTTCCCAGCCTGGTGGTGCGCCGGCGCTACATCGGCGACTACAACCACGCGGTGCT
>CANFNE010000036.1 GCA_947448105.1 Burkholderiales bacterium | reverse complement strand
CTTGGAGGCGCCAAACGCAATGCCAATCGCCGTAGCAATCACCGCCAGGGTAAACAATTCGCGCGAGCCGGTCTTGGCCACTTGCCACAAAAACCAGGGCAAAACACGCTTGCCCACGATGAACATCAGCGCGATAAAGGCGCCCACTTCGAGCAGCGTTTTGCCCACTGTCATCCACAGTGGCTTGTCGGCCACCGGCGCCACCGCCGCGTCGCCCAGCACCCCGGCCAGTGGCGGCAAAAGCACCAGCGCCAGCACGGTCACCAGGTCTTGCACCACCAGCCAGCCCACCGCAATGCGGCCGTTCATGGTGTCGAGCTGGCCCCGGGTTTCCAGCGCCTTGAGCAGAACCACGGTGCTGGCGCAGGCCAGCGACAAGCCCAAAATCAAGGCCCCGCCCAGTGACCAGTGCCATAGCCAGCCCACCCACAGACCGGTCGCCGTGGTCACGCCCATCTGGAGCAGCGCGCCCGGAATGGCAATCTTCTTGACCGACCACAGGTCTTGGGGCGAAAAGTGCAGGCCCACGCCAAACATCAAAAGCATGATGCCGATCTCGGACAGCTGCGAGGCGATCTGCGCGTCGGCCACAAAGCCTGGCGTGGCCGGCCCAATCAGGATGCCGGCCAGCAAATATCCCACCAGGGACGGAATCTTGACGCGCTCGGCCAAAAAGCCCAGCACCATGGCCACGCCAAAAGCGGCGGCCACGGTGGAGATTAGCGAGACGTCATGTTCCATGCGGCGGACGCGGGGGGGGGGAGGATGAAGGACGCAGCAGCGCCCAGGCTTTAGGCCAGTGCGAGGCGCATCTGGTCGATCACGGCCTTGTAGTCGGGCTTGCCAAAAATCGCGCTGCCCGCCACAAAGGTATCGGCCCCGGCATCGGCCACGCGGCGGATGTTGTCGGTCTTGATGCCGCCGTCGACTTCCAGGCGAATGTCCTTGCCGCTGGCGTCAATGCGTCGGCGCACGTCCTCGATCTTGCGCAGCGCCGAATCAATAAAGCTCTGGCCGCCAAAGCCGGGGTTGACGCTCATGATCAGCACCAGGTCGATGTCGTCAATCACCCAGTCCAGCACATCGAGCGGCTCGGCGGGGTTGAACACCAGCCCGGCTTTGACGCCCTTGCTCTTGATGGCTTGAATGCTGCGGTGCACGTGGCCTGCGGCGTCGGGGTGAAAGCTGATGAGGTCGGCGCCCGCGTCGGCAAAGGACGCGGCCAGCGCGTCCACGGGCGAGATCATCAAGTGCACGTCGATGGGCACGGCCACGCCGGCCGCCGTCTTGGCGTGGGGCTTCAAGGCGCTGCAAACCATGGGGCCGAAGGTCAGGTTGGGTACGTAATGGTTGTCCATCACGTCAAAGTGGATCCAGTCGGCGCCTGCGGCGATGACGTTTTTCAGCTCATCGCCCAGGCGGGCAAAGTCAGCGGACAGCAAGGAGGGGGCGATGCGAAATGTCATGGTGTTGCTTTCAGCGGCAAGGGCTAGGACTAAAGGAATAGAAGCAGACTGGTGAACATACCTGATTTTCGGCGGTAGCATCGCCGCATGTCCAAGCCACCCCGCCCCTACCAGTTCTCCGTTGAAGTGTTTCCCCAGTACCTGCCGGAACAGTCGTCGCCCGAACAGGGCTTGTACCTGTTTGCCTACACCGTCACCATTACCAACACGGGCAGCGTTGCAGCACAGCTGATTTCCCGTACCTGGAACGTCAACGACGCCAACGGCCACACCGAAAAGGTCAAGGGCCTGGGTGTGGTGGGCCAGCAGCCCCTGCTCCAGCCCGGCCAGGCTTTTGAATACACCAGCGGCACCCGCCTGCGCACGCCCACGGGCACCATGCACGGCAGCTTTTTTTGCGTAGCCGAAGACGGCGAAAAGTTTGAGGTGGACATCCCCATGTTTGTGCTCGACGCCCTGAGCGGCAGCCCTGGCAAACGCACGCTGCATTAACGCAGCCCTCAAACCATGGGCGAGTTTGACCTGATCCGCCGGTTTTTCACCCGCCCCACCCCGCGCGCGGTGCTGGGCGTGGGCGACGACTGCGCCCTGCTGCAAAGCGCGCCGGGCATGCAAATGGCCATTTCCACCGACATGCTGGTGGGCGGCCGCCACTTTTTTGCCGACACCGACCCGCAGGTGCTGGGGCACAAATGCCTGGCCGTCAACCTGAGCGACCTGGCCGCCTGCGGCGCGCGGCCCCTGGCATTTACGCTGGCGCTGGCGCTGCCCGAGGCCGATGAGGCCTGGCTCGCGCCCTTTGCCCAAGGCCTGCTGGCGCTCGCTGACGACCATGGCTGTGAGCTCATTGGCGGCGACACCACGCGCGGGCCCTTGAATATCTGCATCACCGTTTTTGGCGAAGTGCCCGCGCAGGGTGCCAACACGCGCAACCCGTTGGTGCCCACCAGCGCTTTGCTGCGCAGCGGCGCGCAGGTGGGCGACGATATTTATGCGAGCGGCACCCTGGGCGACGCGGCGCTGGCCCTGCAAGCGCTGCTGGGCCGCGTGGCGCTGCCAGCCGATGTGCAGGCGCAGGCACGCCAGCGCCTGGAGCGCCCCAGCCCACGCGTGGCGCTGGGCCAGGCGCTGCGCGGCGTGGCCAGCGCCTGCGCCGATGTGAGCGACGGCCTGGTTGGCGACCTGGGCCATATCTTGGAACGCTCTGGCCTGGGCGCCGAGGTGGACGTGGACCGCGTGCTGGCGCTGCTGGCTGCCCGCGCCCACTACCCCGGCGCAGCGGCGCAGTTTGACCAGGTGCTAGGCACGGCCTGGAACCCGCAAAACCCCCAAGCCCTGGCGCTGCAATGCGTGCTGGCCGGGGGCGACGACTACGAACTGGTGTTTTGCGCCGCCCCGACCCAGCGCGCGGCGGTACAACAGGCCGCGCTACTCAGCGCCACACCTGTGACCCGCATTGGTAGCATGCAAGCCGCGCCGGGCCTGCGCCTGGTGGACGGCCGGGGACGCAGCGTAGCGCCGCAGTTTGCGTCCTTTGACCATTTTTCTGCCGCCACCCAAACCACTGCATGACCGAAGCCCAAACCGTTCACCCCACCAACCCGGGTGCCACCCGCTTTAGCGCGCGCCCCACGCTGCGCTTCATGCTGGCGCACCCGGCGCATTTGCTGGCGCTGGGCTTTGGCTCGGGCCTGAGCCGTTTTGCGCCCGGCACGGCGGGCACGCTGTGGGCCTGGGTCTTTTTTTTGGCGCTCTCGCCGTGGATGACCGATATGCGCTGGGCGCTGCTGATTGCCGCCTCGGTGCCCATTGGCTGGTGGGTCTGCACCGTCACCGCCCGCAATATGGGCGTGCTCGACCCCGGCAGCGTGGTGTGGGACGAGGCGGTAGCGTTCTGGCTCATCCTGTGGCTGGTGATGCCCGCCGGGCTTTGGGGTCAGCTGGTGGCCTTTAGCCTGTTTCGGTTTTTTGACGCGGTCAAACCCGGCCCCGTGGGCTGGGCCGACCGCCTGTACCACGGCCTGGACCCCAGCACCGACCCATGGGCCTGGGCCAAGGCCGGCTGGGGCATCATGCTCGACGACCTGGTGGCCGCAGGCTGCACGCTCTTGGTGATTGCGCTGTGGCGGGCTTGGTGATGGCGGCCACACATACGGCACCAGCCCAAACCGCAGGCCTGGTGCAGGCACTGGCCGCACAACTGCTCGCACGCGGCTGGATGCTGGCCACCGCCGAAAGCTGCACCGGCGGCCTGATTGCCGCCGCCTGCACCGATCTGGCGGGTTCGAGCGCCTGGTTTGAGCGTGGCTTTGTCACTTATTCCAACGCCGCAAAGGCGCAAATGCTGGGCGTGGACGCGGCGCTGATTGCGCAGCACGGCGCAGTCAGCGAACCGGTGGCGCGCGCGATGGCCCTGGGCGCTTTGCAGCACGCACAGGCGCAGGTGGCGCTGGCCGTGACTGGCGTGGCGGGCCCGGGCGGCGGCAGCGCCGACAAGCCGGTGGGAACGGTGTGGTTTGCCTGGGCTTTGCCGGGCAATGCCCCAGCTCTGCACAGTGAAGTCGTGCACTTCGAGGGCGACCGCGCCGCCGTGCGCCAGGCCACGCTGCACCACAGCCTGCGCCGTTTGCTGGAATTGCTGCCTCCACTCCCCGCCCCGTCCTCGGCCGCATGAACGCCGACTTCTGGGCCGGCTTTGCCACCAGCCTGGCGCTGATCGTGGCCATCGGATCGCAAAACGCCTTTGTCCTACGCCAGGGCATCTTGCGCCAGCATGTGCTGGCACTGGTGTTGTTTTGCGCTGCGTCGGACGCGCTGCTCATCGTGGCCGGCATCGCAGGCGCCGGCGCACTGGTACGCGGCAACCCGGTGTTCATGGAAATCACCCGCATCGGCGGCACGGTGTTTTTGCTGGGTTACGGCTTGCTGGCTGCGCGCCGGGCCGCAGGGGCGGGCGCGCTGCAAGTGGCAGACACGCCCGGCCTGGGCCTGGGGGCGGCGCTGGCGAGTTGCTTTGCGTTTACCTTTCTCAATCCGCATGTTTATCTGGACACCGTGGTGCTGCTGGGCTCGGTGGCCAACCAGCGGGGCGAGAACGGGCGCTGGCTGTTTGGCAGCGGCGCAGCCCTGGCCAGCGGGGTGTGGTTTGCGGCCCTGGGCTTTGGTGCGCGCTTGCTGCAGCCGCTGTTTGCGCGGCCGCTGGCCTGGCGCGTGCTCGACGGCCTGATTGCCCTGACCATGGGCGCTTTGGCGCTAATGGTATGGTTCGGCGCGTAAATCCCCTCACAGCCCACCCTGAAAGGCCTGCCGATGTTGCTCAAGCTGCTGCATTTTGTGTACCCCATGCGCTACCTGGCGTTTACGCTGATCGTGCTGGGCTTGTTGCTCAGCGCCGTGCTCTGGGCGGGCGGCGGTCATCTGGCGCCGGTGCTGGTGTTTGGCTACCTGAGCGGCGTGGGCGTGCACGACGTCTTGCAGCGCAAGCGCTCGATTTTGCGCAACTACCCCGTCATTGGCCACCTGCGCTTCATGCTCGAATTCATCCGGCCCGAAATTCGCCAGTACTTCATTGAGAGCGACACCGAAGCGTCTCCCTTTTCGCGTGCGCAGCGTTCCTTGGTCTACCAGCGCGCCAAGGGCGACTCGGACAAGCACCCGTTTGGCTCGCAAATGGACGCGTACGCCAATGGCTACGAGTGGATGACGCATTCGGTCGCGCCCAGCACCGTGGCCAGCCACGACTTTCGCATCACCATCGGGCCCGACACCGCGCAACCCTACAGCGCCAGCGTGTTCAACATCTCGGCCATGAGCTTTGGGGCTTTAAGCGCCAACGCCATCCAGGCGCTCAACGCGGGCGCCAAGCGCGGCGGCTTTGCCCATGACACGGGCGAAGGCTCGATCTCGGTGCACCACCGCAAGCACGGCGGCGACCTGATCTGGGAAGTAGCCTCGGGCTACTTTGGCTGCCGCAACGACGACGGCACTTTCAACGCCGACAAGTTCAAGGCCAACGCGCGCGACCCACAGGTCAAGCTCATCGAGATCAAACTCAGCCAGGGCGCCAAACCCGGCCACGGCGGCGTGTTGCCCGGCCCCAAGGTGACGGCCGAAATCGCCCAGGCGCGCGGCGTGCCCATGGGCGTGGACTGTGTCTCGCCCGCCGCCCACAGCGCCTTTGGAACGCCCATTGAATTGATGCATTTCATTGCCCGCCTGCGCGAGCTCTCAGGCGGCAAACCCACGGGCTTTAAGCTGTGCATCGGCCACCCCTGGGAATGGTTTGCCATGGTCAAGGCCATGGTGCAAACCGGTATTACGCCCGACTTTATTGTGGTGGACGGCACCGAGGGCGGCACCGGTGCGGCGCCACTCGAATTCATCGACCACGTGGGCACGCCGCTGCAAGAAGGCCTGATGCTGGTGCACAACACCTTGCGCGGCGCGGGCTTGCGCAGCCGCATCAAAATTGGCTGCGCAGGAAAGGTCATTAACGCCTTTGACGTGGCGCGCCTGATGGCGCTGGGCGCGGACTGGTGCAATAGCGCACGCGGCTTCATGTTTGCGCTGGGCTGCCTGCAAGCGCAAACCTGCCACACCGGCAACTGCCCCACGGGCGTAGCCACCCAAGACGGCCTGCGCCAGCAAGCGCTGGTGGTGCCCGACAAGGCCGAGCGCGTCTACCACTTCCACCAGCAAACCCTGCACGCGCTGCAAGAGCTGGTGCAGGCCGCCGGGGTGCAACACCCCAACCAGATCACCGCCCACCACATCGTGCGCCGCACCGGCGACCATGCGGTCGCCAGCCTGGCGCAGGCCTTGTTGAACGAGATTCCCGAAGGCAGCCTGCTGGGCGGCAGTCTGGACGATTTGCCCTTGCTGTACCGGCGCCACTGGGCGCACGCGCGGGCCGAGAGTTTCGCGCTGGCCTGAAGGCAAGGGTTGGGCGCCTAAGCGCCGTGCGGGTCCAAGACCGCGCGCCGCTCAGGCGCTTTGGGCCCGGATTTTTTTCAGCAAGGCGGTGGTCGAATAGCCCGACACAAAGGGCAGCGCCAGCGCTTTGCCGCCCCAGGATTGCACCAGCGCAGTCTCGGGCAAGACGGCCATGTCGTAGTCGCCGCCCTTGACCAGAATATCGGGGCGGATTTCGGCAATCAGCGCCTCGGGCGTGTCTTCGTCAAACCAGGTCACCAAACTTACCGCTTGCTGGCTGGCCATGACCACAGCGCGGTCGTCTTGCGCGTTGAGCGGCCGGTCCTCGCCCTTGCCCAGGCGGCGCACCGAGGCGTCGGTGTTGAGCGCCACGATCAGGCTGCCACCCAGTGCGCGCGCCTGCGCGAGGTACAGCACATGGCCACGGTGCAGCACGTCAAACACGCCGTTGGTAAACACCCAGGGGCGCGGCAGTTTCACCAGCGCCGAGCGCAAGTCTGCACGCGGGCAGACCTTGTCCAACAAATCCGGGGGCGGGTAGCTCACGCTCATGCCAGCGGAGCGGCGGCAACAGGCGCCGGCGCAACCAGCGTGGCGGCCAGGTCACGCGCGATTTCCTTGCGGTATTTGTTGAGCTCTTGCACGGTGGCAAAGCTGCGTTCCAGCAACAGGCTCATGTTGTGCAGAATGCGCTCGACCACCTTGGTTTCCCACACGTCGTCAAACTTGATTTGCTGGTCCAGCCAGTGCTCCAGCCACTGCGGGTTGGGCAGGCGGCTTTGGATGGTGTCGTTGGGGAACAAGGCCTTGCTCACATGCAGATTGGTGGGGTGCAGGGCCTGCGCGGTGCGCCGGGCGCTGGCCATGAGCACACCGACTTTGGCAAACGCGCCTTTGGCCTCTAGGCCCACGTTTTGGATGGCGCGCTTCATGTACTTCAAATAGGCGCCACCGTGGCGCGCCTCGTCTTGGCTGAGTTTGGTGTAGATAGCTTTGATCACCGGTTCGGTATGCCACTCGCTGGCACGGCGGTACCAGTGGTTGAGGCGGATTTCGCCGCAAAAGTGCAGCATCAGCGTCTCGAGTGCGGGCGCCGGGTCAAACGCGAAGCGCACGTTGTGCAGCTCGGCCTCGGTGGGCACCAGTTCGGGACGGAAGCGGCGCAGGTATTCCATCAGCACCAGTGCATGTTTTTGCTCTTCAAAAAACCAGATCGACATAAAGGCCGAAAAGTCGCTGTCGCCTTGGTTGTCGCGCAAAAACATCTCGGTAGCCGGCAGCGCCGACCATTCGGTGATCGCGTTCATCTTGATCGTCGTGGCCTGTTCATCCGTCAGGGTACTGGCGTCAAAGCTGTCCCAGGGGATGTCGCGCTCCATGTCCCAGCGCACGGCTTCAAGCTGTCGGAAAAGTTCGGGATAAAGCATGTCAGTCTTTCAAAAGTAGGGCAATTTTAGGCCGTTGGTGTGTCAGCGTAGCTAGCGTGGGGTTGCTAAAGCCGCCGCTCTTGATTCAGCTTAAACCGGGCGCGGTGAAAAAATACCGACCAGTCGCGAAATTACCGTATAGTTACTCCACTATGTCACATTTCTTATGAAAATCGCAATAATCGGCTCCGGAATTGCCGGTTTGTCCGCCGCGCACCGCCTGCAACCGCACGCTGCGGTGACACTGTTCGAGGCGGGGAACTATTTCGGCGGCCACACCCACACGGTGGACGTGACCTTAGACACGCCGCAAGGGCCGCGCACCCATGGCGTGGACACCGGCTTTTTGGTGTTCAACGAACGCACTTACCCCCAACTGATCGCCTTGTTTGCCGAGTTGGGCGTCGATACCGCGCCTTCGGACATGTCGTTTTCGGTGCAGGTGCCCGCCAGCGCGGGACAACAACACCTGGAATGGAGCGGCACCTCGCTCAACGCCGTATTCAGCCAACGGCGCAACCTGCTCAAGCCGCGCTTTTGGCGCATGCTGCGCGACGTGCTGCGCTTTAACCGCCTGGCCACCGGCATTGCGCTGCGCAACGCCGAGGGCGAGCTGATGCAGCCCCTCAAGGACTTTTTGCAGGCGCACCGCTTTTCGGCCGAATTTACCGACTGGTACTTTTTGCCCATGCTGGGCTGCATCTGGAGCTGCCCCACCGCGCAGATGCTGGAGTTTCCGGTGGCCACCATGATCCGCTTTTGCCACAACCACGGCCTGATCCAGTTGAGTAACCGGCCGCAGTGGCACACGGTCGCAGGAGGGGCTCGCCACTATGTAGACAAAATTGTGGCCGGCGTGGCCGACCGGCGGCTGAACTGCCCGGTGCAGCAGATCTGCCGCGATGCCGAGGGCGTGAGCGTCACCAGTGCGGGGCAGACCGAGCGCTTTGACAAGGTCGTCATCGCCACCCACAGCGACCAGGCGCTGGCCTTGCTCGCGGACGCATCCGCGCAAGAGCGCGTCACGCTGGGCGCTATTGGCTACCAGGCCAACCGCGCAGTGCTGCACACCGACGCCTCGGTCTTGCCGCACCACAAGCGCGCCTGGGCCGCCTGGAACTACCAGCGCGCCCCCAACGACCACACGCCCGGCGGCGCCAGTGGCGAAAGCCAGCGCGTGTGTTTGCACTATTTGCTCAACCTGTTACAGCCCCTGCCTTTTGCGCAGCCGGTGGTGGTGTCGCTCAACCCGCTGCAAGAAATTGATCCACAGCAGGTGCTGGGCAGTTTTGACTACGCGCACCCGGTGTTTGGTTTGGCCGCGATCCGCGCCCAAACCGAGCTGCCCTTGTTGCAAGGCCAGCAGCACAGCTACTTTTGCGGCGCATGGACAGGCTACGGCTTCCATGAAGACGGCCTCAAATCCGGCCTGGACGTGGCGGCGCGCTTGCGCCCGCTGCTGGGGTGATACGCATGACCACGCTGTCGGCCACGCCAGCCGCCAACGTGCCGGTTGCGGCGCAGCCCTTGATCGGCTTTGGCCAGGTGCGCCACACCCGGCTCAAGCCGGTGCGCCATAGTTTTGCCTACCGCACTTACTTTTTGATGCTGCCCATGCGCAGCCTGGAGCGCTTTGATGCAGCGCCTTCGCCACTGGCGCGCAACCGCTTTGGCCTGGTGAGCTTTTACGACCGCGACCACGGCGACGGGCGCGGCCCGCAAGAGGGTGGCGCGTTGGCCTGGCTTGACGCGCTGCTGGCAGCCGAGGGCATTCATGACGCCGACGGCGAGGTCTGGCTGCACTGCTACCCGCGCGTGCTGGGCTTTGCCTTCAAACCGGTGAGTTTTTGGTACTGCCACCGCGAGGACGCCAGCCTGCGCGCCGTAGTGGTGGAGGTGAACAACACCTTTGGCCAACGCCACTGCTATGTGCTCGACCCGGCGCGTTTTGGAGCCGAATTGCGCGCGGACAAGGTGTTCCACGTGTCGCCCTTTTGCCCGGTGGAAGGTGGCTACCGTTTTCGGCTGATGGTGGACGCAACGCGCACGCGCACCGTGGCGCGCATTGACTACGACGACGCGCTGGGGCCCTTGCTGCAAACCAGCGTGAGCGGCACGCTCGAACCCATTACCGCGCAGGCGCTGCGCCGCGCGCTGCTGGCTTACCCGTTGATGACCCTGGCTGTGGTCTGGCGCATCCACTGGCAGGCGCTGCGCCTTTTCCTTAAGCGGGTGCGGTTTTTCCGGCTGCCTGCGCCGCCGCCTACGCCGGTCAGCCGCTAATACCAAAACCTTCAAAATTCCTTTCATCCTCTTGTTGCCTGCGCCCATGAACCGTTCCACCACCTCGACTTCTTCTGCCACCAAAGACGCTGGCGCAGCCGCTGTTCCCGCATCGGCGCGCACCGTGCTCAAGCTCTTGCAGCGCCTGCGCCACGGCAGCCTGACCCTGCATTTTCCCGACGGTCAAATGCAGCGCTTTGGCGGTGAAGCGCTGCCGCACGCCACGCTGCATCTGAACAACTGGAACGTGTTTTCGGCGGCGCTCAAGTCGGGCGATATTGGCTTTGCCGAAAGCTTTATTGCGGGCGACTGGACCACGCCCGACCTGACCGCGCTGCTGCGCGTGCTGGTGCAAAACCGCGCCGAGGTGGAGCAGGTGATTTTTGGCAGCTGGTGGGGCCAGCTGGCCTACCGCGTCAAGCACTGGCTCAACCGCAATACGCGCGCCAACAGCCAGAAAAACATCCACGCCCACTACGACCTGGGCAACGCGTTTTACACCCGCTGGCTGGACCCGAGCATGAATTACTCCTCGGCCCTGTTTGCCGGCAATCTGCAGCAAAGCCTGCAGCAAGCGCAAACCGCCAAGGTGCGCCGCGTGCTTGAACAAGTGCGGGTGCGCCCGGGTGACCGGGTGCTGGAAATCGGCTGCGGCTGGGGCGCCCTGGCCGAAATGGCCACCGCCTCCTTGGGCGCCCACCTGACCGGCGTGACGCTGAGCACTGAGCAGCTCGCCTTCGCCAACGAACGCATGCAGCGCCTGGGCATGGCCGGCCGCGCCGACCTGCGCCTGCAAGACTACCGCGACATTGACGACGCGCCCTTTGACGCGATTTGCTCAGTGGAGATGATCGAGGCCGTGGGCAAAGACTACTGGCCCACGTATTTCGCCAGTGTGGCCAAGCTGCTCAAGCCCGGTGGGCGGGCCTGCATCCAGAGCATCGTGATCGACGACGCGCTGTTTGCGCGTTACGTCAATTCCACCGACTTTATTCAGCAGTACATTTTTCCGGGCGGCTGCCTGCCCAGCCCCAGCGCCTTTCGGGCGCAGGCCGCCGCCGTGGGCTTGCAGGTAGAACAAGAACACGCTTTTGGCCTGGATTACGCCGAAACCCTCAAACGCTGGCGCGAAGCCTTTTTGGCCCAACGCACCGAGGTGCTGGCGCTGGGCTTTGATGCACGCTTTATGCACATCTGGGAGTTTTACCTGTGCTATTGCGAGGCGGCATTCATGGAAAAGAACATTGACGTGGTGCAGTACACCTTGCGCAAACCGGGCCCGTCCGCCTAAACACCGTGGCCCTGTCCACCGCGCCCACCGTGTCCACTGCGCTTTGCCACCGGCGCGCCCTGCTGTGCTTGCCGCTGGCGGCGGCCGTGGCCTTGCCGCTGGGCACGGGTGCGCAAACCGCCCTGGCTGAAGCGCCGCCTGAAGTGGTTCTGGACTTGCCGCAAGGCCAGCCCATGGGCACCGGGCGCATGCGCTACCTGCTGTGGGACGTGTTTGACGCCACGCTGTGGACGCTGGCAGGCTTTCGCGGCGCGCAGTATTTTGAGCATGCGTTCGCGCTGGAACTGCGCTACCTGCGCCGGCTCTCCGGCGCTGCGCTCGTGGACAGCTCTTTGCAGGAAATGCGCCGCGCTGCCAGCCTGGACGCCAGCAAAGAAGTGGCTTGGACGGCCGCCATGCAAAGCGCCTTTGCCGACGTTCAGCCGGGCGACCGCATTACCGGGGTACACCGGCCCGGTATGGGCGCGCGTTTTTACTTCAATGGCCGCTTGCGTGCCAGCGTGGACGACGCCGCTTTTGCCCGCGCTTTCTTCGGCATCTGGCTCAGCCCATCCACCAGCGAGCCCCGGCTGCGCAGCGCCTTGCTCTCGGGCAGCGCGCCTTGACCATTTCAGCGCCTTCTATGCCCGCCACACAAGCCGCCACGGGCGCGGGACTGCGTTGGATTGAGGGCCTGCGTTACGGCCTGCTGGGCCTGCCGCTGGCTTTTGTAGCCCTGCCCTTGTATGTGCTGCTGCCCAATTACTACGCGCGCAATTTTGGGGTGCCACTGGCCGGCTTGGGCCTGCTCTTGCTAGGCGCACGCCTGTTCGATGCCGTGGTGGACCCGCTGCTCGGGCGCTGGGCCGACGCCCTGTTTGCGCGTTCGCACAGGCATGTGCTGGCGTGTGGCGCGGCAGCGGCGCTGCTGCTGGGCACGAGTTTTGGCGCGTTGTTTTTTCCGCCCGACACCACACTGCCCTTTTTGTGGGCTTGGGCGCTGGCCTGCCTGCTGGTGTGCTATCTGGCATTCAGCACGCTAACCATCCTGCACCAGTCCTGGGGTGCGCTGCTGGGCGGCGACGCGCTGGGGCGCAGCCGCGTGGTGGCGTTTCGCGAGGGCTTGGGGCTGCTGGGCGTGGTGCTGGCATCGCTCAGCCCGGTGCTGTTTGGCATGCAGGCTACGGTGGCGCTGCTGGGGCTCGCCCTGCTGCTGGGTTGCTGGGCCTGGAGCCGCTCACCCCGGCCTGCGCTGGCGGCGCCTGCGCCCGGCGCGCATCCATCCGACCTGGGCGTGGGCCTGCTGGCGCCCTGGGGATCGCCCGCGTTTCGTGCGCTGCTGGCGGTCTTCATGGTCAACGGTATTGCCACGGCCTTGCCCGCCACCTTGATCTTGTTTTTTGTGCAAGACCGCCTGCAAGCGCCGCAGGCCATGGAAGCCTGGTTCTTGGGCAGCTACTTTGTTGCCGCCGCGCTGGCGCTGGCGCCTTGGTTGCGCATCGTCAAGCGCTGGGGCCTGGAGCGGGCCTGGCTGGCGGGCATGCTGCTGGCCGTGGCGGTGTTTGCCTTTGCCTCCCAACTCGGGGCGGGCGACGCCAGTGCTTTTTTGGCCGTCTGTGTGCTTTCAGGTCTGGCCATGGCGGCCGATCTGGCCTAGCCTGGTGCGCTGCTCGCGGGCCTTATTGCCCGGCAAAGCAGCGCGGCGAGCGGCCGCTATTTTGGCTGGTGGAACCTTGCCACCAAACTCAACCTGGCCCTGGCCGCCGGTCTGGCGCTGCCGCTCTTGGCCAGCTTTGGCTACGCGCCGGGCAACCGCAGCGCTGAGGGTTTGCAAGCCCTGACCTGGGCCTATTGCCTTTTGCCCTGCGCGCTCAAACTACTGGCCGCAGGCCTTTTGTATTTCCTCCTCCTTCGAAAGTCACCATGAAAAGACGCTTGATTCTTGGCGGTGCCGCCAGCACACTTGGCGCAGCCGCGTTGGGCAGCTT
>CANFNE010000035.1 GCA_947448105.1 Burkholderiales bacterium | reverse complement strand
TCGGTAATGGCCGGGCCACCGCCCCGGTAGGGAATGTGCAGCATGTGCGCGCCGGTGCGGATCACCATCAGCTCACCGGCCAAATGGCCGGGCGAACCATTGCCCACCGAGGCAAAGGAAAACTTGTCGGGTGCGGCCTTGGCCTGGGCTACCACGTCAGCCACGGTACGCACCGGCACGGCGGTGTTGGCCACCAAGATTTGCGGCAGCGACGCCACCAGGCCCACGGGCTCGAAGTCTTTGAGTGTGTCAAACGGCAGCTTGGGGAAGATGGCCGGGTTGATGGTGTGCGAGCTCAGGGTAAAGAGCACGGTGTAGCCGTCCGGCACTGCCTTGGCCACCACGTCGGTGCCCAACGAGCCCCCGGCGCCGCCCTTGTTGTCGATCACGATCGACTGGCCCAGCGCGGCCTGCAAACGCATTTGCACAATGCGCGCCACCACGTCGGTGCCGCCGCCCGGCGGGTAGGGCACGACAAAGCGAATGGGTTTGTCGGGGTAATTGCTTTGGGCCTGCGCGGCCGAGGGCAACGTCCAGGCAGCAAGGGCAAGCGCGGTCACGCCCAGGGCGGTGCGCAGGGCGTGGCGGCGGGGGGCAAAAGCGTTCATCAAAGTCTCCTCGTTTTAAGTAGATGTCACAGTGGCTCAGGTGGCGTCGGGTACGTAAGGGTGGCGTCGGCCAGCGGCCGGTGCAGGGGCTTGGCCGCAAGGCGCCGTCCACCCCAGACTCGCGCTGGCCTGCGCGGCGCAGGCGCGCAGTTGCGGCGCCAGCGCGCTGGCCTGGGCCGGCGTGCAGCGAATGGCCGGCACGCTCATGCCGATGGCGGCCACCGGCTCGGCACGGGCGTTGAACACGGCAGCGCCCAGGCCGCAGACGCCCAGGCGCCATTCTTCAAAATTGCTGGCCCATCCGCGCGTACGCGCCGCTTCCAAATCGGCTTGCAGCGCCTCAAGGGTGGCCAACGTGTGCGGCGTATGCGCGGGCAAGTCGTCCGAGGCCAGTGCCAGGCGCGCGCGCAGCGCAGCATCGTTCAGCGCCCGCGCCGCCAGCAGCGCCTTGCCCGAGGCCGCGCAATAGGCCGGCGCCCGCCCACCGATGCGCGAATACGCGGCCACCGGCAGCTCGCTGTCAAATTTGTCCAAGTAAACGATGTCGGGGCCGTCGAGCGCCGCCAGGTGAATGGTCTCGCCCGTGGCCTGGGCCAGTGTGGCCAAAAAGGGGTGCAAGCGGTTTTTCAGGTCTACCGCGCCGTCCACCAAGGCGCCCAACTCAAACATCTTGAGGCTGGCGGTGTAGAGGCGGCTGTCGATGTCTTGCGCAGCCCAGCCGCATTGCACCAGGGTTTGCAGGGTGCGGTGCGCGTTGCTGCGGCCCAGGCCCAGGGACTGCGCCACATCGGCCAGGCGCGCGCCCTCGCCCTGGCGCGCCAGCCACTCCAGTACCCCCAGGCCTTTGGCCAATGTGCTGTCCATGCTTTGTCTGTTCTGTTATTTGGAACGTATGGTTGTTTATTGGAACTATTATCGTCCGGCAAGATGCTCCATGGACCGGGGTAAACCCCAGGCCGTCGGAAAACGGCAGGCCAGCGGTGGCACGGCAATTGCTGATCAATGCGGCAAACCCCGCTGGCGCTGCGCTTCGTCAAGTTATTGACAGAGGCGCGCGCATCCACCCTCGGCACTTGAACCGGAGACTTCCATGCCCGCCTTGTCCACTGCGCCCACGCGTTCTCGCCCCTTTGTGCGTCAGCTCAGTCAGGTGCTGGGCGCCGCCATCTTGGCGGTGGCGGGGCTGGCGGCCACGCCAGCGGACGCGGCCACACCCGCCACCCCGAGTTTTGCAGGACTGGGCTTTAGCCACACCTACACCCCCGCCGTGGGCGAGTCGCTAGCGCGCGTTGTGGCCAAAACCCTGCCCAACAGCCCCTTGAGCGCCGAGCTGCTGGCCCAGGCTTTTGTCAGCCTGAATCCCCAGGCCTTTAGCAGTGGCGCCAGTGGCCGCACGCTGAGCGCGGCCACCCTCAAAGTGCCCAACCACAACCAGCTGGTGCACATGGTGCTGGCCAAGAACGAGGCCGCGCGCCCCGCCGTGCTGGCCGCTTTGACGGCGCTTGACGCCACGGCGGCCACCGCACCTGCGCCGCGCGCGCCCGAAAAACGTGAAAACTGGGTGCGCTACGCGGGCACCTCCATCAAGGCTGCGCTGAACTTTGACGGAAGCGCCGATGAGCGCAAAAACTGGGTGCACTACCTGGGCGCCGCCGTGCAACGCGTGATCGGCGGCAGCACGCTGCGGGCCGAAACCCAGCAGTGGGTGCAATACCCGCGCGCGGTGGCCGCCGTAAGCCCGGTCGCAGCCAACGCCCTGCCCGGTGCGCCAGAGGCGACGTCGGACACCCGCAACTGGGTGCGCTACACGGCCGGGCGCAGCTACCCTGCGCAGCAGTTTGCGCAGTTGTTTGACTGACACCGTGCATTGAGCGTCTGGCACTGACCGCAGTGTCAGAGCCAAAGGGCGCGACAGTGCTGCAATACGCAGGCCCGGGCGGGCCTTACCAGCAGTTGGCCGTGGGCGTGCGCGCGCCGGTTTGGTTGACCGTCATGGTCGCGCAGCTCGCGTCATTGGTGGCCTGCGCGCCAGTGGCGCTGGCCTGCACTGAAAACGCGCTGGCCGTGAGTGCCGCCGTCGGCAAGCTAAAGCTGTAATGCGCTGACAAGTCCGCCTGGCATTGCTGCGCACTGGCGGCGGGCAAAGCGGCGCTGGCGTAGCTCATGCTGGTGGTGTAAACGCGTTCCATGTACTGCGCCTGCTCCATCAGGCAGCCTTGGGCGGCGTTGCGCCGCGACTTGGCCACGCTTTTGCTGTAGCTCGCGTACGCAATATTGGCCAGCACGCCAAGAATGGCGACCACGATCATCAGCTCGATCAGGCTAAAGCCGCGCTGCTTGGTTGAAAATGGGGTTTGCATCATGGCCTCTTAGCGAACGACTTCGCGCCAGGAAATACGCCGAGAAACCTGGCTGGATTTTTTGGTGCCTGTGTCCACCAGGTTTTGCTTTTCGGCCCTGCCGCTTGCGCCCTGGACCACGATGTTGTCCCCGGAAAAAATAGCCTGGCCAATCGCGCCGACGCCAAAGTCCACAGAACTGATGGACTTGGGTGTATTGCCCACCGTAAACTTTTCGTCCTGGGTGCTGCCGTTGCGGTTGAGGTCAAAAAAGCTGTCCGTCAAAGCACCGCCGTGGTAAGCATCCATGGCGTTGAGGTAACCCGCGCTGGAAGTGGCGCAACCCGTGGCGTTGACAATATTGCTGCTCACCACCAGCGCGGGCGTGGCTCCACGGCGCAAGTTTGCAGCGCTGTAGACTTTTTCCGAAGGCCCGACAGCAGGCGTACTCCAGTCCATATACCAGCCGCTGTCCCCTGCCATATCGCTAGCTGCCGGCAGCGAAAAACTGCGCACGGTCACCGGGGTATTCGAATAATTGTTGAAAGTCCCGGTTGCGGTGTCCAGTGTTCGCACCTGCAAGTTGGCGCGTCCTGCGATCACCGGCGTCTGACCCGTGGTCCCAGGGTCCACCAATCCGTACATGGTTTGCGTTTGGGTTTTCGCTAAATCCCCATTGTTGAGGTCGCTGCCGGTGCCAAAAAAAACAAAGCGTTTGTTTTGCACGACCGGGTCACCACTGTTGTTGCTGTAGGCGGTGACCATGGGCGCAACAATCGGCTGCGAGGTGCCAGAACCGTCCGTGGCGGTGAACAGCTTGGTGATCTTGGAGTTGCTGCTGTTGCCATTTCCAAAAGTCTCTACCAAGGTGCTAGACGCCGTCCCACTCAGGCCGGTCAAATCAAATTTCCAGACATTGCCACGGTAATCTCCCGCATAGGCGTATTGCACATAGCCCGCCTGGCGCGTCACCCCCGGGGTTGCCAAGCCATTGGGCGTGTTTGCAGTGCCCGTGTTGGTCGCGTACTTGCCTAAAACCACCCCATCACGGAGCCGCACCACATAAAGCGCGGCTTGGTTACTGGCGCTGTTGTAGCCATTGCCAAACAACACCACGTTGGTGCCGTCGGTGAGTTGCTCTACCACCGGCGTACCCAGCAGGTAGCCCATGTCGTTGTCGACATCGCCAAAATTCTCCCAAGCTACGCCATCGGTCTTGAGCCCCTGGGAATTCAGCGGCAAGCCGAACAAGCCTTTGCCACCGCGGCCCAGAAAGCCCACCAAATAGTTCGCCCCATTCATGCCGGGATCCGCCTTGGACTGGCTGGACACCGCCATATTTCCATCCATAAAGTAGCGCCCGCTAAAGCTGGGGCTGCTGAGCTTGGCCAAGATGCTACGGTTTGCCACATCGTCCACCGTTGTCGTGCTGCTAATCAAGGCGCTGGGCACAAAGGCAAACTGCTCTACGCCCGTGCTTGCAGAAAATGCGTGCAACATGCCGTCGTTGGCGCCGAGGTACACCATGCCAGTCTCCGGCGAGTACACCGGCGCCGAATTGATGGTGGTTCCCAACAAGCTGCTTCGATCGCGGAAATTGCCACCGCTGCGTTTTTCATTGCTCTGGTTTCCGCGCAGGTAGCCCACCAAATCAGACGACAAGTTGCCGGGATAATCACTGTTCAGGTTGGAGTAGTTAAAACTGTTCAGGCTGCCCGAGGGCGCTCGGTAATAGACAGCGCGGTTCGGTTCATCCGGAACTGCAGCGGTCCACGCGTTTAAGTAATCCACACCGCCCACGGCGCCCACCGTCTTGGGCGCGACCGTGGTAGCTGTCAGTTCACCGGAAAAACCGGTGTTGTTGTAGCGGGTTGTAAATACCTGCGCCTGCGTGCTCAACTGCTTTCCAGCGCCGGAGCGCCCGCTGGCCGTCTGACTTTGATCCAGCACGCGCTGCAGCATCCTGCCAAATGCGTTTTTAATGTCCTGGGCATTTTTCAGCAAATAATAGTTGTCAGGGTCTTGCTGGGTAGCGCCTGTAGGAGGTATGCCGTCCGGATATCCACCCCACTTGGCGGCGTACCACAAAGGCGGGTTCAATACCGGCTGCACCTGGGTAGTACTGGCTGTGAAGGTAAACTGACTGCCCTGGTTATTTTGATTTAAACCATTACCGTCAGCATTCTGATAATAGGGCAAAATCTTACAGTCATCGGGTGCGGTGTTCATATCTTCTTTATCGCAATAGCCCGGAAGACGGCCAGGAGGAACATTTAAATAGTAAGGCACTGGTTCGTTTTTCGTTTGAACCACGAGGTAGGGGCCGTCTTGGGTCGTACCCGTAATGGAGTAGCCGATATTCAACAAACCATTAATCTGGGCATATAGAACTTTTGCAGTTACGGCCAACTGGTCTCCAGATGCACGAATGTCATACTCTACCGTGGAATGAAGACCATAACCTTCTGCCGTCAGCGTCTGCCCGTAGCGTACGATCATGTTCAGGTGGTAATTGCCGCCAGCATTGGTCGGATCGGTCAAGGTTTGAATAAAAACCCCGTTTTGTTCTGCATCATTCGCACGGTTTGCCTTATTTGAAATACCAATGTTTGGACTGTGGGCGTATTTCGCAAAGGGGTACACCGTTACTGTTTTGTCAGCCCCAAACGGCACCACGATTTTGGGAAAAGGACTGTTAATGGCCAGGGCGTAGGTATCAAGCGTCGGAATCTGCGTGCCATTGATGCTGCGCAAACTTGCTTTTTTGCCAAAATACGCGACGGACGCAGCGTAATAGCTGCCGGCACGCATGGTTTCGTCGACGGGCTGTCCGCGAACTTTGCCCAGGGAGCCGACCGTTTTGGGTGTTGGGGTGCCGTTTATTTGGTCCGGGGTGCCCGGCAGGGATGCTGGCGCTTCGCCAACGACCCGAATGGTGTCGTTGATTCCTTCTGTGCCGCCGATGCCCGTAGCAAGGTCGGTGACATTCAGGCTATCACCGCGTTCGTTGCTCAGCGCGCTGCCAAATCCGCTGTTGAAATAGCTGCCGGGTAACTGATCCGAGTCATATTGGGTGGTGACACCGCCGACCACGAGTTGGCTGGGCTTGGCGCAGACATTGTTGCCGGTGTTCGAATAGGGGTCTGCCCAAGTGGGCGCTTGAAGTCCCACGAGGGCGTCTACGGTTGCAGTAGCAGGGTTGAAGGCGGCCGTACGGCTGGCGCCGGCGAAATAACGCAGCCCTTCAAACATCATTTCTGCCATAGGACTGCCCCAGTCAGAAAACGAATTGTTTTCGCCATACCCTCGATATGTATAGTCCCAAAACGAATTACGAGCATCGTCATCGTTAACTGCGTAGTACCCCGTAATCCGAAGCTTATCTATCTGCCCAATGATGGAGGGGTTGGGATACAAAAATCGCCCGTTGCTGTTATTCACCTCGTCCGTGAATGCGCTCACATTTTTTCTGATTCGGCCTCCCGACTGGTTATTGTCGTAACTACCCGTGAGGAGGCCAAACTTCATCTCTCCGGTCGCGCCATACTGATGCAATACACCTGTCGGCTTGTATGAAGTGGTGCCGCTGCTGGTATAGGCGGTACATCCGTCGTTATATGTGCTAGTGCACACCTTGACCCGCACTGCATAATCTTTATAGGTACCGACAGGCGGTTGATTGCGGTCAATCTCATATGGTCGCCTCGTCCACATCACAAATTTGTTGACGAGTATCCACTCGTATAAGGTCCACGTGCTGTTGCTCACTACCCGCAATAGGGGGGGGAAACTGCTGCAATAGTCCAGATTGATGCAACTGTGACCCGCCACATGGTCTCTATACCAATCCGTCAAATTCCCCATCAAATGGCGTGTGCCATTGCTAGGTTGCGACAAGGGAGTAAACAGCGCGATGTCATAACCGTTCTCAGCCGTGCTTTTGTATTCAATGGCCCAGGCATGGGCGTCGCGGGGAATATAGGCACGGCGCAAAATAGTATCGGTCGCCGTATCCACCTCACGTGTGCCGCCATACAAGGCCACCCGCAGCGCGTCGATGCGGGCGGTGGTCAGGTAATTTAAAAAATTACCGCTCCAGTAGCTGCTTTGCCCGCTGTCCGCACATTGTCCGTAGATCGGACGGGCCACACTGCCCGCACTCACCGCACTGGCCGCTGGGCTGAACAATCCGTCCGTTGTGGCCGTTAGAAAGCCATCGGCGTCGGCGGCGCCGCCAGCGTATCCGTAACAGTAGTTTGAGTTGAACAGGCCCAGGTAATTCGTCGTGGGCTGAAAGCCCACTTTTCCAGCGCCCTCACCGCTGAGCGCGGTCAGGTCGTTGTAGGCGCCAAAGAACAAGGTGTGGTCGCGCGCCATGGTCAGCAGCACCAAGGGCGGGCTGCCCTGGGTAACCAAGGGCGACATGGTTTCGGGGCTGGGGCCTAACACGCCGTCGGCCTGCGCGCTCGGCGCCCAGGTGCACAGCAGCAAGGCGGCCGTTGCGCAGGCTGCGCGCAACAGCCGGGCGAGAAACGGGGGGTGCGGGAGTGGCATGGACAGACCTCCAGTGCAAGTGTTCAGGGTTGGGCCAGAAAGAGGGACTGCAACTGCACGACGGCGCGCTCGGTGCCGGGCTTGCTGCGCACGGTGATGCGGTATTGCCGGCAGTCGTAGGGGTCGTCGGGGTTGCTGGGGTCGCAGGCAAATCGGTTGCCCAGGTATTCAATGATGTATTGCTGCTCGGTGTTTTGAGCCAGTGTGGCGTCGCTGCCCACGGTGGCAGTGGCGGCGGCGGCGGGAAGCGTAGAGACCACGGTTTGCCAGCCATTGAAATTGGCGTCTTCCCAGCGCGCCACGCAGCCAACATTAGGCTTGGCGCACAGGCCCGCGGTGCAGGGAGAGGGATCGGCGTCGGGGGCGCTGGTGCAGGCCCCAGCGATGGCTGCCGGAAACCCCTGGTTGGGCGGGCTGGTGGCAGACTGCGCCAGTGCGATGGCTTCTGCCTCACGCAAAACACGATCGACCGACTGCATGGCCAAACTGCGGTCCAGGCTGTTGGAGGCGATACGCTCTTCCAAGGTGAGGGTGCGCACCGCAGCCACGCCGGCCAGGGTGACCAGCAAAACCAAGACCAGCACCACAAACAAGGCGATGCCGCGTTGCGCAGAGGCGTGGGCGCGAATGGGGCGGGGCCTGCGCATCACAAGCGCGTCCTGAGGCTCACGACAAAGGGCACGGTGTGGCTGACCACCGCATTGGCGCCCCCCGTAGACCCCACCGTGTCTGGCGTGGCAAAGGTGAGTGTGACGCGTACGGCCAGCACCTTGGACCAGTCGGCAACGGCGGCAGCGTCCACATAAGTGGCCGCCGCTGGCGTACCCGCACCGTCGCCCAACAGGTACTGAATTTGCATGTCGGTGACGTTGGGCACTATTTCTGCATTGCCGTTGGGGACCACGCTTCCGTTTTTTGCAATGCTCAGACGGCGCAGCGAAGGGCTGGCGCCATTTGTGCTGTTGCCCACGTACCAAACTTTGGTACTGAGCGGGTTGAGGTAGCCGCCCGCCGTTATGTTTTGGGTGAGGGCCGTAGCGCTGGTGTAGCTCACGCCGCTGGCGGTGCTGTCGCCATGGGCTTCAAAGGTGAACAACTGTGCTCCGTCGCAGGCCGTAAGCACATCGCGGTCTTTGTAACCGGGGTCGCTGGCCGTGGAGAATGTGCCGCTGCCATCGGCGTTGTGGGTGTGCGCGGTAATTTGTACCGGGTTGTTGCCACTGCTGGCGCTCCACAGCAACAAGGCGTCGGTGGGCGGGCTGGTGATTTGTGCCGTGCCCCCTGAGGGTCCGGTGATCTGGCCGGCGGCGCTGCCCAGCACGTCGCCCACCAAGCCCCGCTCCCACAGCGCCCAGGTGTTTGGGTTTGGGTTTGTGTTGGGGACGGTGTTGACCGCGCGCAATCCACCCCCGCATGCGGTGCCCCCAGCCTCGCGGATGTCGCGGCTGAGCAGGTCTACGGCAAAGCGGGCGCCTTCTTGGGTGCGCGCCACACTTTCCACTAGCGCAAAAGATTTTCGATTGGCCAGGTAAATCGACAGGGCGGCACCCACAGCCACCAGGCTCAGGGTCAGCGCAATCATCAGCTCCACGAGCGTCACCCCCGCTTGAACAGGGTGCTTTGGCGCAACCCGCGCCTTGGCCGGGGCGCTCATAGGTGACCCAAGAGCTGCAAGGACTGCGTTGCGCTACCGCCCAGCGCACGGCTGTCGTCCCAGTAGACATTGACGGTGCACAGGCCCTCGGCGTTGCAGGTGATGTCGCCGCAGGTGCCCGCGCCACTGCCCAAGCCCGCCTTCAAGGCAGTAAACCAGGCCACCAGATCGGCGCTGGCCAGACTGCCCGATGCCGCAGGGACGTCGCATGTGAGGGAAAGGTTATAGGCCTGCAGCAAGGCAGCGGCACGGTTGGCGCGCATGGACTCGAGAATGGAATTGGCCAGCAGCGAAGCGTCGCCGCGCTGCAAACTGCTTTGGGTGGACTTGACGGTGCGCACCTGCAGGGCAGAAAAACCTAGCAAGCCCACGGAAAGGATGAGAAACGCGATGAGCACCTCAATGAGCGCTACCCCGCGCTGCGCGTGTGCCCGCATTGGCCTGCTTGACATACCACCCCTTCCACCCGTTTATATGAAGCAACCTAAGGCTGCGTGAGTCGCATTTTTTTTGCGATTGTAGTCAGCATTTTGTTATTCATCATGAATGTGGTTACCATTTGCCGCATGAAACCATCTTCTGTTTTTGGGGGCACAAACTGTCGACACGCGGCCAAGGGCGTGAGCATGATTGAGGTGCTGCTCGTGGTGGCCGTCATGGGCATTCTGGCGGCGGTGGCGCTGCCCAGCTTCAAGTCCACCATCGACAGCAACCGCCGCGCCGCCTATGCCACCCAACTGCTCGAGGACCTGGCGCTGGCCCGCAGCGAAGCCATCAAACGGGGGGTACGGGTGACAGTGTGCCCGTCTGCCGACGCCAGCAGTTGTGCCGACAGCTTGAGCTGGGCTTCGGGCTGGATCATTTTTACCGACGGCTCGGGCCCAGGCACGCGCGACAGCGCCACCGAGACCCTGATTCGCGTGCACGAGGCGCTGCCCAGCGGCTGGATTGCCGTAAAGAACGGCGCGCTCAAATACGTGGGCTTCAGCGCCTCGGGCTACAACGCCGACGCCTTAGGTTTTACATTGGCGATTTGCCCGGCCTCTTCAGCCTGCGACACCATGACGACGACCACGCCACAAACCAATCTGGTGATGAGCCCGATAGGCCGCGCACGTATCGTGTCACTCAACTAGGCGCCTGGGCAGGCGCGGGGCCTATGGCCCCAAAACCCCCAGCACCTCGGCCAGCACCTGGCGCGGGCTTTGCCCAGCCAGATCCAGCACCACGCTGCGCTGGTAATAAGCGCTTAAGTCCAATCCGACACCGACACCGCGCAGCTCCACCTGGCCTTGCGCCTCGATCTGGGCGGCCGTGGCCTGCAAATGACGGTCCAGGTAGTGCGTGTCGTTGGCCAGGGCGGTGGCGCCGTCCACAGGGCTGCCGTCGCTGACCACCAGCAAGATGCGCCGGCGCACGTCTTGCGCTTGCAGGCGGGCGCTGGCCCAGCGCAGGGCTTCGCCGTCCACGCATTCGCGAAACAGCTCGGGCTTGAGCAAGGCCGCCAGGCTGCGCCGGGCGCTGCGGTAGGGGCTGGCCTGGTCTTTGAAGACGATGTGGCACAACTCGTTGAGCCGCCCCGGCGCAGCCGGTTTGCCCGCGCGGCGCCAGTCGCGCAGCGCGCGCCCGCCGTTCCAGGCGCCAGTGGTGTAACCCAGCAGCTCGGTCTGCACGCCCGCGCGCTCGAGTGCGCGCAGCAGCACATCGAGCGCGGTGGCCAGCGCCAGCGCATGGGTTTTCATAGAGCCCGAACAGTCCACCAGCACGCTCAGGGCGCAGTCGGTGTGCGGGGCGATGTGTTCGGTGCGAAACAGGCGGCGCTCTTGCGGGCTGGCAATGAGCTGACCCAAGCGGCTGCCATCGATGCGCCCGGACTCTTGACCGCTGTCCCAGCCGTCCACCTCGGGCAGCGCCAAGCGCGCTTGCAACTGGCGCGCCAGCAGCGCCGGACTGAGCGCGGCCTGCGCCACGGCGGCGTCTAGCGTGGCGCGCAGGCTGTGGAGTTGCTCGGCGCGCACCAGGGCGCTGGCGTCCATTACGCGGTCATAGGCGGTGGTAAATACGCGGTAGCTGTCAGGCGCAGCCTCGGGCGCACCACGATCGCCAAGTGCGCTGGCAAAGCCGGGTTCGCTGTCGGCCTCAAAGTCCACCCAGATTTGCAACCAGGCGTCTTCTTCGCCGTCTTCGTCGCGGGCGCGGGCGGCGGGCTTGCTGCTTTGCGCCTGCGTATCTACCAGCGCGGCCACCACGGCGCCAATGGCCAGCGCGTGCACCGCGTAATCGGCCTGGCGGTGGCGGCTGCGGCGCAGGCCGGCCAGCGCGTGGCCTATGCGCGGCGCCAGTCCAAAGCGGGTCGCCTCCAACAGGTCTTGCAGCGCCTCGGGTACGGCGTCGCCCGTTACGCGGGCCCGGCAAATATTGGCCACCGTGAGCAACAAAATGCCTTGCGCCGATTCATGCAGCCGGGCGCGCACAAAGGCCTGCGACCAGGCCTCAAACCGGTGGCGCATATTGGCGCGCACGCCGGGCCAGGCTTCGGGCACCAGGGCCTCGGCGCGGTATTGCTCCAGCAGGTCAAACACCCGGCGGGCCATGGGCAGCGCCGGGCGCAACTGCTGGTGCAAGCTGCGGTCGCTAAAGCGCAGGCGCAGCGCCACCCCGTCGGCGGCACCGCGAAAAGAGGCCAGGTCGGCGGCGGGCTCGGCGATCGCGTCCCTTGGTGCGCCAGTACCCGCGTTGCCGCGGTCGCCCCCAGTCGTAACCGCAGGCTGCGGATGCAAATGCGGAGCAAAACTGGGCAAGAGCGTATGGCCTTGCCAGAGTTTGCGGCCCCGGTAATGCAGTCCGCTTTGGCCGCTTAAGGCCCGCAAGGTGGCGGCGCACAGGGCGTCGAGGCTTTGTTGCTTGCGCACCTGCGCTTGCAGGCTGGGCGCGTGGTCAGACGTTGGTGGGGCGTCAGCCATGCGTGCCGTCGCCGCCGGCAAGCAGCGGCTGGTCAAAGCAGCGCTGGAAGTACTCGGCCACGGTGGCGCGTTCGGCCTCATCGCATTTGTTGACAAAGGACAGGCGCAGCGCCAGGGCCACGTCCTTGAAGATTTCCAGGTTTTCGGCCCAGCTAATCACCGTGCGCGGCGACATGACGGTGGACAGGTCGCCCAGGGCAAAGCCTTTGCGGGTGAGGTCGGCTACCGCCACCATTTGCGCCAGCAGGGTTTGGTGCTCGGGCCCGGCCAGCGCGGGCACGCGGGCGGCGACGATGGCGATTTCCTCCGGGGCGCTGAGGTAGTTGAGCGCGGCCACCAGGTTCCAGCGGTCCAACTGGGCGTGGTTCAGGCGCTGGGCGCCGTGGTAGAGGCCATTCAAGTTGCCCAGGCCCAAGGTGTTGCTGGTGGCAAACAGCCGGAACTGCGGGTGCGGGCGTAACACGGTGTTTTGGTCGAGCAGGGTGAACTGGCCTTCGCGCTCCAGGAGGCGCTGGATGACAAACATCACGTCGGGCCGGCCCGCGTCGTATTCGTCAAAAATCAAGGCCATGGGCCGCTGCAGGGCCCAAGGCACCATGCCTTGCTGGAACTCGGTGACTTGCTGGCCTTCGCGCAGCACCACGGCGTCGCGGCCCACCAGATCGAGGCGGCTGATGTGGCCGTCGAGGTTGATGCGCACACAGGGCCAGTTCAGGCGCGCGGCCACTTGCTCGATGTGGGTGGATTTGCCGGTGCCGTGCAGGCCTTGGACCAGCACCCGGCGGTTGTGGCTAAAACCGGCCAAGAGCGCCAGTGTCACCTCGGGGTTAAAGCGGTAGGCGGCATCGACCTCGGGCACGTGTTCGCTGGGCTCGGTAAAGGCGGGCACTTGCAAGGATGAGTCAATACCAAACACGCTGCGCACCGACACCTGGTGCATGGGCATATTCAAAGGCATGGCGGCCTGCGCCGCTGCGGCGGACGCGCTCATGCGCCAGCCACCACTGCAATAGCCGCGCCCAAGCCCTGGGCGGGCGTGGCGTCGGTCTCGATATGGCTCAGAGCGGCGGCGGCGCGCTGCAGCGCGGGCAGCAAGGCCAGGGCCTTGTCGGCGGTCAGGCGCATCAGGGGCGCTTGCACCGCCACGCACAGGTTGGAGCGACCTGTGACAGACGGCACGGCCACGGCCACGCACAGCAGGCCGGGCAAAAATTCTTCGTTGTCCAGCGCAAAGCCCTGGCGGCGCACATTGCGCACCTCAGCCTCCAGCGCGGCCAGGTCGGTCAGGGTCTTGGGGGTAAAGGCTTCTAGCGGCGTGTTGCCCAGCAGGCGCTGGCGCTGGCCCGGGGCCATCTGGCTCAAAAACACCTTGCCGCT
>CANFNE010000034.1 GCA_947448105.1 Burkholderiales bacterium | reverse complement strand
TGACATACACATGGTGGTGGCCGCAGGATTTGGCGCTTTGGGGCATGGGCTGCACCTTACCTGATGGGCGGTGCGGACTGCGAGAATGCGGCGCGTTAGTCACAACCCATTTCCCTTACCCATTCACCTATGAAAACCACCCTTCACAAATTCACCCTGGCCGCCACCACCGCCACACTCCTCGCACTCAGCGCCACCGCAATGGCCGACGCCGTCACCGACGCAGCAGGCAAAGAACCCGGCGCTGTGGTCACCCCCAGCGGCCTGGTGTACCGCGCGATCAAAGAAGGCAGCGGCGCCAGCCCCACCGCAGCCGACAGCGTCAAAGTCCATTACAAAGGCACCTTTCCCGACGGGCGCGAATTTGACAGCTCCTACAAGCGCAACGAGCCCATCGACTTTCCGCTGCGTGGTGTGATTCCGTGCTGGACCGAAGGCGTGCAAAAAATGAAGGTGGGCGGCAAGGCAAAGCTCACCTGCCCAGCGGCAATTGCTTATGGCGCGCGCGGTGCGGGCGGCGTGATTCCGCCAAACGCCACACTCTTGTTTGAAGTGGAACTGCTGGCCATCAACAAGTAAGCGCAAGCCGCCACGGCCCCTGCCAGTGGCCTTGGTGCTGCTGCTGGGGCCGTCGTTAGCAGTCCATGCACCGCGCCCGATAATGGGTGCATGACTTCTACACCAAATAAGGCCACGACGGCCACCGCTTTTTCTTCCCTGCCGCTGGCCCCGGCCACCCTGGCCAACCTGGAGCAACTCGGCTACCTGGAAATGACGCCCATCCAGGCCGCCAGCCTGCCCGCCGCGCTGGCGGGCAAGGACTTGATTGCCCAGGCCAAAACCGGCAGCGGCAAAACCGCTGCCTTTGCGCTGGCGCTCTTGGCCAAACTCAACCCGCGCTGGTTTGCAGTGCAAGCCATGGTGCTGTGCCCCACCCGCGAACTGGCCGACCAAGTGACGGTCGAAATCCGCCGCCTGGCGCGCGCGCAAGACAACGTCAAGGTGGTCACGCTGTGCGGCGGCATTCCACTGCGCGGTCAGCGCGCTTCGCTGGAAAACGGCGCCCACATCGTGGTGGGCACGCCCGGGCGCATCATGGACCATCTGGAGCGCGGCTACCTGGCGCTCGAAAGCCTGAACACCCTGGTGCTCGACGAGGCCGACCGCATGCTGGACATGGGGTTTTTTGAAGACATCACCAAAGTCGTCAAGCAAACGCCCAAAGACCGCCAAACCCTGCTTTTTTCGGCCACCTACCCCGAAGGCATTGAGAAGCTGGCCCGCTCTTTTCTTAAAGACCCGCTGCACATCAAGATAGAGGCGCCCCAGGCCCAAAGCCAGATTGAGCAGCGCTTTTATGAAGTGACCCGCGCCAACCGCTTTGACGCCGTGGGCCAGTTGCTGATGCACTTTCGCCCGGTCAGCACGCTGGCGTTTTGCAACACCAAGCAGCAATGCAAAGACCTGGTGGACTGGCTCCAAGTTCATGGCTTTAACGCCCTGGCCCTGTACGGCGAACTCGAGCAGCGCGAGCGCGACCAGGTGCTGGCGCAGTTTGCCAACCGCAGCTGCTCGGTGCTGGTGGCCACCGACGTGGCCTCGCGCGGGTTGGATATCAACCAGCTCGAAGCCGTCATCAGCGTGGACATCACCCCCGACCCGGAAGTGCATGTGCACCGCGTGGGCCGCACCGGACGCGCGGGTGAATCGGGCCTGGCCCTGAGCCTGGCCAGCATGAACGAGATGGGTGCGGTGGGCAAGATCGAGCAATACCAACACTTCACAAGCACCTGGTTTGGCCTGGACACACTCACGCCAGCGAGCACCGCGCCGCTGCTGCCGCCCATGGTGACGCTGCAAATCTTGGGCGGCCGCAAAGAAAAAATCCGCCCTGGCGACGTGCTCGGGGCGCTTACCAACGACGAAGGCGGCCCCGCCTACACGCGCGAGCAGATCGGCAAGATCCAGGTCACCGAGTTCTGCACCTTTGTCGCAGTAGCCCGCCCGGTGGCGCCTGCGGCCTGCGCCAAGCTCAATGCCGGGCGCATCAAGGGCAAGTCGGTCAAAGTGCGGCTGATGTGAGGTCCTGAAAGCCTGGTGCTGCGCACCGGGGTCAGGATGCCCGCCAGCTAGGCCACCGCAGTCGGGGCGCGGGCGCAGCGTGCGCTCCACGATGGCTTTTTTCGTGCGAAATTGTTCGGTATGTCGTGCGGGTATCCCAAATTTTTTCATTATTTTTGCGTATACTGTTACTTAATTGATAACAACATGCAAGATGAAAGGAAAAACCATGCGGGAGATTTCGGCACACGAGGCAGCGGCAAGCACCAAGTTCCACCACCTGGCAACCGGGGCGGCTGTGGTCAGCACGCTGTCTTCCCTGTTCTTTCTAACGGCCTGCGCGCCCAAGGAGGCTGCGACGTCCGAGGCGCCCCGCCCCGTGCGCACCGTGGTGGCGGGGGCCGCAGCGTCCAGCACCACGGCGGCGTATTCCGGCGAGGTGCGCGCCCGCTACGAAAACAGCCTGTCCTTTCGGGCCGGTGGCAAGATTTTGAATCGCTTGGTGGAAGTGGGCAGCCACGTCACAGCGGGCCAGCCGCTGATGCGCCTGGACACGGCGCAGGAAACACTGCAAATCGCTGCCTCTGACGCCGACGTGGAGGCAAGCCGCAGCCGCATCGCCAAATTGCAGCTCGACATCTCCCGCACCGAGACCTTGCTCGCGCGCAAATTTGCGTCCCAGGCCGAGCTCGATACCCTCAAACAGGCCCTCGACGAGGCCCAGGCCGGCCTGAAAATGGCTTTAGCGCGCCAGCAAATCAACCTCAATCAACGCGGTTTTTCTGAGCTGCGCGCCGAGCGCGCGGGCATCGTCACCGCCATTGCCGCAGAAGCGGGGCAGGTGGTCGGCGCAGGCCAACCGGTGCTGACCGTAGCGGCTGACGGCGAGCGCGAAGTGGTGGTCAGCGTGCCCGAGTCGCGGGTGGACGAGCTGCGCCAAGCCAAGGACATGCAAGTCAGCGTCTGGGCCCTGCCCGGCAAGCGCTACAAAGCCGTGCTGCGCGAACTTGCACCGGACACCGACACCGTCACACGAACGTATTCAGCCCGCGTACGCATTACCAACGCCGACGAAGCCTTGCGCCTGGGCATGACCGCCGTAGTGAACCTGGTGGACACCGACACGTCCAGCGCCATCCGCTTGCCGCTCACTGCCATTTACAACAAGACCGGTGACGCGCTGGTGTGGGTGCTCAACCCCGCAACCCAGCAGGTCGCTGCGCGAAAGGTGGTGCTCGGTGGAACGCAAAACGACACCGTTTGGGTCAAAGAAGGTCTCTCAGGAGGAGAAACCGTGGTCACTGCCGGCGCCAACTTGCTGGTCGAAGGCCAGAAGGTGCGGCTCACCGGGGCCAAGCCATGAGCGGCATCAATCTGTCTGAATGGGCGCTGCGCCACCGGCAGTTCACGGTGTTTTTGCTGCTGCTGCTGGGGATTTCCGGTTTTTTTGCCTACAACCAATTGGGCCAAAAAGAAGACCCGGACTTCACCGTCAAGACCATGATCGTGCAGGTGGGATGGCCCGGGGCGTCCGCCCAGCAAATGGCCGAACAGGTGGCAGACCGCTTAGAGAAAAAACTCCAAGAGGTGGCCGAGGTGGACTTCACCGCGAGCTACGTCAAACCTGGTATCACGCAAATCCGGGTCAATCTGCGCGAATCCACCGCCGCTGCCGATGTGCCCAATGTGTGGTACCAGGTGCGCAAAAAGGTAGGCGACGTCCAGTACACCCTGCCGCCAGGCGTACAAGGGCCGTTTTTCAATGACGAGTTTGGCGACACCTTCGGTAATTTGTACGCCATCACCGGCGACGGCTTTACCACCACCGAGGTACGCGATTTCGCCGACGCCTTGCGCAACGAGTTCCTGCGCGTGCCCGACGTGAACAAAGTCGAACTGATCGGCGTGCAAGACCAAACGATCTATATCGAGGCCTCCAACGCCAAGCTCTCGTCCTTGGGACTGGACCCCGGTCTGATTGCCAGCACCTTGGCGGCCACCAACAGCGTGGCTGCGTCAGGCACGGTGCAGGCGGGTTCTGAAGAAGTGCGCCTGACGGTCAGCGGTGAATTTGAATCGGCCGACAAGATTGCCAATATTGGCATTCGCGCAGGCAACCGCACCTTTCGCCTGGGCGATATTGCCGAAGTGCGCCGCGGTGTGATTGACCCGGCCACCTCAAAAATGCGCTTCAACGGCGAGCCCGCCATTGGCCTGGCGGTGAGCATGCGCAAGGGCGGTGACGTGCTGAGTCTGGGCAAGCAGGTGGACGCCACCGTCAAACGCGTTCAGGCCCGCTTTCCGGTCGGGGTAGAAATCCACGCCGTGTCAGACCAGCCGCGCGTGGTGGAAGAGTCGGTACATGAGTTCAAAAAGAGCCTGTTGGAGGCGGTGGTCATCGTGCTTGCGGTGAGCTTTTTCTCGCTGGGCATCCGCCCGGGCCTGGTGGTGGCGCTGTCGATTCCCCTGGTGCTCTTGATAACCTTTGGCGTGATGTACGCGTTGGGCATTGAGCTGCAGCGCATTTCGTTGGGCGCGCTCATCATCGCGCTGGGCTTGCTGGTGGACGACGCCATCATTGCCGTGGAAATGATGGCGCTCAAGCTCGAACAGGGCTGGGACAAGATGCGCGCGGCCACGTACGCGTACACCGTCACCGCATTCCCCATGCTCACCGGCACGCTGATTACCGCAGCCGGATTCTTGCCGGTCGGACTGGCCAACAGCAATTCGGGGGAATACGTGTTCTCCTTGTTCCAGGTGGTGGGAATTTCACTGGTTTTGAGCTGGTTTGTGGCCGTGATCTTCACACCCTACCTGGGCTTTCAACTGCTCAAGACGCACACCGTCACAGGCTCGCACGACGAAGACGCGGTCTACCAGACCGGGGTGTATCGGTGGTTCCGCGGCGTGGTGGATGCGTGCCTGCGTTGGCGCCTTTGGGTGATTGCGGGCACGGTGGCTGCGTTCATGGCGGCTATCGCCCTGTTCAATTACGTGCCCAAGCAGTTCTTTCCTGCCTCAGACCGGCCTGAACTGGTGGTGGACTTGTGGATGCCGCAGGCCGCTACCTTCGAGGCCAGCCAGCGCGAGGTCTTGGCGCTGGAGGCGCGTCTCAAGGGCGACCCGGATGTGGCGGCAGTGACCAGCTATATCGGCACCGGCAGCCCGCGCTTCTATTTGCCGCTGGATGTGCAAACGCCCCAACTGAACCTGGGCCAGCTGATGGTGATGACGCGTGGCGGCGAGGCCCGCGAGCGCGTGCTCGAGCGCATCGCCCAACTCTTTGAAACCGACTTTCCCGCTGTACGCGGCCGCGTAAACCGGCTGGAAAACGGCCCACCCGTGGGATACCCCATCCAGTACCGCGTGTTTGGCACCGACTTGGCACAAGTGCAAACCATCGCAGACCGCGTGGCCGCTGCAATGCGGGCAGAGTCGCATGTGCGCCGCGTCAACCAGGACTGGGGCGAGCGGCTCAAGCAAGTGCGGGTCGCTGTGGACCAAGACAAGGCCCGCGCCTTGGGTATCAGCTCGCAGCAGGTTCAAAACGCCCTGCAAGCTTCGCTGTCGGGCCGCACTATCACCCAGTACCGCGAAGCCGACAAAACCATCGACGTAGTCACCCGCTTGGTTCAGGCCGAGCGCAGCGACCTGAACAACCTCAAGGACACCAAAATTTACCTGCGCGACGGCAAGTTCGTGCCCGTCTCGCAAGTGGCGTCTTTGGTGCTCGACAGTGAAGACAGCGTGCTTTGGCGGCGCAACCGCGTGCCCACGCTCACGGTGCGCGCTGATGTCGTCGGTGCGGAGGCCCCGGACGTGACCAAGGCGCTCACGCCGGGTATCGAGGCCATTGCCGCCGAGTTGCCGCTGGGCTATGGCATCGAGATTGGCGGTACCCAAGAGTCCAGCCAAAAAGCCCAAGCGTCCATCTTTGCGGTCATGCCGCTTATGGGTATCGCCGTGCTCTTCTTGTTGATGCTGCAGTTGCAGGACATGAAAAAAATGGCCTTGGTCTTGTGCACCGCACCCCTGGGCCTGATTGGCGTGACGATGGTGCTCCTGGCCTTTCGCATTCCCTTCGGTTTTGTGGCCATGCTGGGCGTGATTGCGCTGGCGGGCATGATCATCCGAAACTCGGTGATTTTGGTGGTGCAGATTGACCACGCGCTGTCCGAAGGGCTGCCGCTATGGCATGCCATCATCGAATCTGCAGTGCACCGCTTGCGCCCGATTGTGCTGACCGCACTGGCTGCCATCTTGGCGATGGTGCCTTTGGTGCGTAGCGTGTTCTGGGGCCCCATGGCCTGGGCCATCATGGGCGGGCTGCTCGCCGCTACCGTTCTGACGCTATTGTTTTTGCCTGCGCTGTATGCGAGTTGGTACGGCGCGGTGCGCCCCACGGGCGCCAAAACCGCCCCAGGAGTTGCAGCATGAACCCGCTTTTCAAAAATTCCGTCCTGGCCATGGCCCTGCTGATCGCAGCCGGCGCACAAGGCCAAACCCTGCGCCTGACCCAGGCCTTTGAGCAGGCGCTGCGCAGCGACCCCAGCACGCTGGCAGCCGAACAAGCCCTGCTGGCTGGGCGCGAAAAAGCCGTGCAGGGCGAAGCTTTGCTCAAACCGCAGGTTTCGCTGGGCGCCAGCCTGACCGGCATCAGCAGCCACGCCTATTCCAATTTGCCCGACCCGGTTTCGTCCCTGGTGTCACCCGATTCGTCGGGCCATGTGGGTGAAGCAGCGGTCAAGATATTGCAGCCGCTCTACAACGCAACATCGAGCGCCAGCAAGCAGCAGTTGGTCAGCCAGACCGCAGGAGCGGAAATTCGCTGGACGGCGGCGGTGCAAGACCTCACCCGCAAGGTGGCTGAGAGCTACTTGGCCGTCGTGTCCGCGCAGGACAGCCTGCGTGTCACCGAGGCCGAAGAGGCCACGCTGGCCGAACAGCGCGAACGGGCGCAAGCGCGCTTTGAGGTGGGCAGCGGCCGCATCACCGACGTCCAAGAAGCCCAGGCACGCCACGACGGCACGGTGGCCAAGCGCATCGGGGCGCAGTCGGCGCTGGCCTTGCGCCAGGCGCAGTTCCAATCGCTGACCGGCGCGTCCGCCCAAGGACTGGCGGACCTGGCCCGCGTCCGCCGCCTGCCCGCACCCAAGCCCGAGCTGCTGGAGGACTGGCAGCGCAAAGGCCTGGAGCGAAATGCCTATGTGCAATCCAAGCGCATTGAACTGGACGTCGCCCGCCAAGAGGTCGGAAAGTACCGCCTGGCCTCGCGCCCCACGCTGGACCTGGTGGGCGCCTACACCATGAAAGGCAAAGGCGGTGATCTGTCACCACTGGTGGCCGCCGACCGCGAGCGCACCGCCACCATGGGCTTGCAGTTGAGCATTCCGCTGTACACCGGCGGCGCCCTGAATTCACGCGAACGCGAGGCCAGCGCCAAAATCAGCCAGGCCGAACAGGAACTGGCCGCTGCACAAAGCGATGTGCAACTGCAAATCCACGACGCCTACCTGGCACTGCACACAGGCCTGGCGCGGGTACAAGCCTTGCAGCGCGCCCAGGAATCAAGCCAGAGCGCCTTGGACGCCACGGTGCTGGGGCGCGACGTCGGCAGCCGCAGCCAGCCCGATGTGCTGGACGCGCAGCAGCGCTTTTTTGCGGCGCAACTCGACGCGTCGCAGGCGCGCATCGACGTGCTGCTGGCGCAAGTGCGTTTGGCCTGGGCTGCGGGCGAATTGTCAGAAAGCGACTTGCAAGTCATTGACACCGCTTTGTCGCCCTGAGCGCTGGGGCCGACGGCTTGGGGAAGCGGGGCCGTTACCATGGGCGGCCACTTTCACCAGCCCGGCCCCAACACACAGGCGCAGCATGCACACCCTTTACCGCGAATTCACCACCCAGGCGCAGATTGACGCGCAGTACAACCCCTCCCTGGGCTTGAGCGACCCCGCAGCGCCGGGCAAGCACTATGTGGCGCAAAGCGTTTTGGCCCGCACCACGCTCAAACACACGCTCGACGTGCCTTACGGCCCCACGCTGCAAGAGACGCTGGACATCTTTCCTGCCGACACACCGAACGCACCCGTGTTCGTGTTCATCCACGGCGGCTACTGGCGCGCGCTGTCCAGCAAAGAATTCAGCGGCGTGGCCCTGGGCCTGCAGCGCCGGGGCATCACTACCGTGGTGGTGAACTATGCGCTGTGTCCCTTCGTCAGCATGGACGAGATCACCCGCCAAGTGCGCGCCGCCGTGGCCTGGACGGTGCGCCATATCGCCCAGTACGGCGGCGACCCGCAGCGCGTGGCGGTCGGCGGTCATTCGGCAGGTGGCCACCTCACCGCCATGTGCCTGCAAACCGCATGGGCGCGCGACTACGGTCTGGCGCCTGACCCGATCAAGGCGGGCTTATGCATCAGCGGCCTGTATGACATCGCGCCCCTGCGCTTCAGCTATCTGCAGCCCATGATCCAGTTGGACGAGGGCGTTATCCGGCGCAACTCACCGGCGTTTTTGGTCCGTCCTTGCACCACGCCCACCTGGTTTACCTGGGGCGGTGCCGAGACCCCCGAATTTGCGCGCCAGGCCCACACCATGCACACCGCCTGGCAGGCGCTGGGCAACAGCGCCGAGCTGCGCGCCATTGAGGGCGCCAACCACTTCACCGTGCTGGCCGGTTTTGAGCAACCCGAGGGCGAACTGTGCCAGTGGCTGGCCGCCCAGCTCGGCGTGTGAGCCAACGCGCCGCCCCGGGTGTAACGGCAGCGACTGTGCAGGGGTAAACCCGATGCGCGCGCGCGCCTGCGCACCCGAAAATTGCGCATGCCCACGCCCCTGCCCACTTTCGCCGCCCAGCCAGGCCCCTACCGCGACCGCAAACGCTACGCCTGGCTGCTGTCTTTGCTGATTCCGGCCACCGTGCTGATCGGCCCTGGGCTGATGTGGTTTACGGGCGAAGCCTGGACGCTGTGGCTTCCGGTGGTTTTCTTCTATGCCACCGTGCCGCTGCTCGACTACCTGCTGGGCGAAGACCGCAGCAACCCGCCCGAGTCCGCCGTGGCGGCGCTTGACGCGGACCCCTATTACCGCTGGATCACCTATTTGCTCGCACCCGTGCTGTGGCTGTCCTTCATCTTTGGCGCCTGGTTTGCGGTGCGCATGGAATTGCCCTTGCACGGCCTGCTGGCGCTGGTGCTGACCAGCGGCTCGGTGGGCGGCTTTTGCATCAACTTGGGCCATGAGTTGGGCCACAAAAACACCGCGCTGGAGCGCGCCCTGGCCAAGATCGTGCTGGCGCCCTCGGGCTATGGCCATTTTTTTGTAGAACACAACCGGGGCCACCACCGCGACGCGTCCACTCCGCTGGACCCGGCGTCTTCGCGCATGGGCGAGTCGATTTACCGTTTTGTGCTGCGCGAAATGCCCGGCGCGTGGTTTCGGGCCTGGGACTTGGAGCGCACGCGCCTAAAGCAGGCCGGCCTGCCGCTGCTGTCCTGGCACAACCACATCGTGCAACCCGCCCTACTGACGCTGGCTTTGTGGAGCGGCTTGGTGCTGTGGCTGGGCTGGACGGTGTTGCCGTTTTTGCTGGCGGCCTCGTTCTGGGCGAATTTTCAGTTGACATCGGCGAACTACATTGAGCACTACGGATTGCTGCGCCAGTTGCGCGCGCCGGGCAAATACGAGGCCTGCCAGCCCCACCATTCCTGGAACAGCAACCACATCTTCTCGAACTGGATTTTGTTTCACCTGCAGCGCCACTCGGACCACCACGCCCACCCGTTGCGGCGCTACCAGTCGCTGCGCCACTTTGACGGCCTGCCCACGCTGCCCAGCGGCTACTTTGGCATGTTCTTAGTCGCCTATGTGCCGCCGCTGTGGCGCTATGTGATGGACGAGCGCCTCCTACGCGCCGTGGGCCATGACCTCAATCGCCTCAACATCGACCCGCGCCAGCGCGACGCGCTGATCGCCCGCCACGGCCTGCAAGCCGCAGCCTGAAAACCAACCAACCAACCAAGCTTTGCAGCTGCGCGCAGCGTTGCGCCCCTACTTTCTTACTTTTAGCCAACGATGACCACCACCACCCACCACCGAATTTGCCCCTTGTGCGAGGCCTGCTGCGGCCTGGAGATCAAGGTCGAAGACCACAAGGTCATCAGCGTGCGCGGCCACGAGGCCGATGTGTTTAGCGCCGGCTACATCTGCCCCAAGGCGGTGGCCCTCAAAGACCTGCACGAAGACCCGGACCGCCTGCGCAGCCCCATGGTCAAGCGCAACGGCGTGCACGTGGCCGTGACTTGGGACGAGGCCTTTGCAGAGATTGAGCGCCGCCTGCCGCCACTCATGGCCGCGCACGGGCGCGATGCCGTGGGCCTGGTCACCGGCAACCCTTCGGCCCACAAAATTGGCTTGCTGACCTACTTCCCCAAGCTGGCGCGGGGGCTGGGCACCAAGACCGTTTTTTCTGCGTCCAGTGTGGACCAAATCCCCAAACAACTCGCCAGCGGCTTGATGTTTGGCAACTGGCTGTCCGTCGCCGTGCCCGACATTGCGCGCAGCGATTTACTCATCGTCATCGGCGCCAACCCGCTGGCCAGCAACGGCAGCATGTGGACCGTGCCCGACTTCCGGGGCAAAGCCAAAGCCATGCAGGCGCGCGGCGGCCAACTCATCGTGATTGACCCGCGCCGCACCGAGACCGCAGCCGTGGCCGACGCGCACCACTTCATCCGCCCCGGCGCGGACGTGTTTTTGCTTGCCGCCATGGTGCACACCTTGTTTGCCGAGAACCTGGTGCGCCTGGGCGCCGTGCAGGAATGGGTAACAGGCGTGGACGAAGTGCGCGCCGCCGTGGCGCCTTTTGCGCCCGAAGCGGTGGCCGTGCGCTGCGCCATAGACGCCGACACCATTCGCGCCCTGGCCCGCCAGTTGGCGAACACACCGCGCGCCGCCGTCTATGCCCGCATTGGCACCTGCACGCAGGAATACGGCACGCTGGCGAGCTGGCTGGTCGATGTGCTCAATGTGCTGACCGGCCACCTGGACGCCCCTGGCGGCGCCATGTTTGCCAACGCTGCGGCGTTTTCGGCCAACAGCAGCGGCTCAGCCGGCCGTGGCAAGGGCGTTGCCACCGGACGGCGCCATGCGCGCGTGAGCGGCGCGCCCGAGATGATGGGCGAATTCCCCATCAACTGCATCGCCGAAGAGATTGAAACGCCCGGCCCCGGCCAAATGCGCGCGCTCATTACCGTGGCCACCAACCCGGTGCTCTCGGTGCCCAACGGGCCGCGCCTGGCCCGGGCGCTGGACACGCTGGACTTCATGGTCAGCCTGGACATTTACCTCAACGAGACCACGCGCCACGCCGACGTGATCTTGCCCGGCCCCTCGCCTCTTGAAGACATGCACTACGACGTCGCGTTTCCGCAAATGTCCTGGCGCAACCACGCGCGCTACAGCCCGCCGGTGTTTGCGCGCGCCGAGCATCAGCCAGAAGAATGGGAAAACCTGCTGCGCATCGCCGCAATCGCCCAGGGCCTGGGCGCCAAGGTGGACATTGGCGCGCTGGACGACAGCCAGTTTGCCGAGGACGCCCAACGCAGCTTTGGCCCCCACGCCGACGCAGTGGTTGCCGCCACCCAAGGCCTGCGCGGCCCGCAGCGCGCGCTCGACCTGGCGCTGCGCGCCGGGCCCCACGGCGACGCGTTTGGCCAAAAGCCCGAAGGCCTGAACCTGCACAAAGTCATGGCGGCCAACGCCAGCGGCGGCATTGACCTGGGCGAACTGCAGCCGCGCCTGCCTGAAATGCTGCGCACGCCCAGCGGCAAGGTCGAACTCGCGCCGCCCTCGCTCTTGGCCGACCTGCCGCGCGCCCTGGCCGACCTGCAACGCCCCGCGCCCGACATGGTGGTGATTGGCCGGCGCGACGTGCGTACCAACAACAGCTGGATGCACAACCTGCCCACGCTGGCCAAGGGCCCGTTCCGCTGCACCGCGCTGGTTCACCCGGCCGACGCCGAGCGCCTGGGCCTGAGTGAGGGCGCCATGGCCACCCTGGAAAACGCCCAGGGCAGCCTGCAAGCGCAAGTGCACATCAGCGCCGAGATGATGCCCGGCGTCGTCAGCCTGCCCCACGGCTGGGGCCACGACCTGCCCGGAGCGCAACTCTCCGTTGCCGCGCAGCGGCCAGGCGTCAACCTCAACGCCCTGCTGGACGAGAACCTGCGCGACCCGCTGTCGGGGAACGCGGTGTTGAGCGGGGTGGAGGTGCGGATGCGGGCGGTGGAAACTACGCCAGCGTGAGGCTTGCAGGCGTTTGGCTTAATTCCGCCAGACCACGCACATCATTCCGTCCGGCTCCGGCGAATTGGCGTACAGACGGTCCGGCGCGATGCTGCCTACGCGCAGGGCGCCACTGTCAGCCAGTGCGGCGATCTTGGCGCCAAAGCCCAGCGTGTCCCACTCGCTGCGCTTGACGGTAAATGCAAAGGGCGCGCCGGGGCGCAGGATGCGCAAGACCTCATCCAGGCACGCCGCCGACACATGGCCGGTGGTGAAGGTGCCGCAGCACATGGCGGCATCAAAAGTGGCGTCTGGCACGGGCAGCTTGGCGTTCAGGTCAGCCATGACAAAAGTGCGGTAGGCGCCGCTGTCGGCGGCCACCTGCGCCATCTCTGGCGATAAGTCCAGGCCTTCGATTTCCGTAAACCCGTGCGCGGCCAAGGCGCGTCCGGCCAGACCGGTGCCGCAACCAATGTCCAGCACCCTCGCCTGGGCATTGGCCAGGTGCGGGCGCAACAAATCCACCACCACCGTGGGCGAACGGTATTGCAGGCCGTCCACCATGGTCTGGTCATACGTCGTAGCCCAGTCGCGGTACAAGGCGCGCGACTCCTCGTCGCTGCGCAGCGCATAGGCCCGGGCGAGCAGCGCTTGGGCGTTGAGGTCCAGCAGGGGGTTGGGGGCGTGGGACATAAAGTAACTGCGCCCTACATATTCCTGCGGTACTGCCCCCCCACCTCAAACAGCGCATTTGTAATCTGCCCCAGCGAGCAGACGCGCACCGCGTCCATCAGCACTTCAAACACGTTCTCGTTGGCAATCACCGCCTGCTGCAGGCGGGCCAGCATGGCGGGGGACTGATCGGCATGGCGGGCGTGGAAGGCGTGCAGGCGCTCGAGCTGGCTGGCTTTTTCGGCGTCGGTGCTGCGCGCCAACTCCAGCTTGTCCATCACCTGGTCGCCATGCGGGTTGCGGAAGGTGTTGACGCCGATGATGGGCAGCTCGCCGGTGTGCTTGAGCATCTCGTAGTGCATGGATTCATCTTGGATCTTGCCGCGCTGGTAGCCGGTTTCCATGGCCCCGAGCACGCCACCGCGTTCGGCAATTTTTTCAAACTCCGCCAGCACCGCTTCTTCCAGCAGCTCGGTGAGCTCTTCGATGATGAAAGCGCCCTGGCCGGGGTTCTCGTTTTTGGCCAGACCCCATTCGCGGTTGATGATGAGCTGGATCGCCATGGCGCGGCGCACCGAGTCTTCGGTGGGCGTGGTGATGGC
>CANFNE010000033.1 GCA_947448105.1 Burkholderiales bacterium | reverse complement strand
GGCTTCGTCAACCCTGAGCTGATGGCCTGGCATGTGTCGGGCGAGGTGCTGATCATCGTCATTTTGGGCGGGTTGGGGCATTTGCGCGGGGCGCTGATTGGCGCTTTCGCGTTTGCGCTTTTGCAAGAGTTTTTCAAGTCCGAGGCGATTTTTGGCGAATTTGCCAAGCACTGGCATTTGGGCCTGGGCCTGACCATCATTGCCAGCGTGGCGCTTTTGCCGCGCGGTCTGGTGGGCGTGCCAGGGCAAATTGCGGCGCGCTTGCGCGGCGCGGCCTTGGGCGATGCGTCCAATGCAGTGAATGCGGGAGGCAGCCATGGCGGACACTGACATCTTGCTGCGCGGCAAAAACATCAGCCGCCGCTGGGGCGGCTTACTGGCGCTGAACGACGTGTCGATTGACGTGGCGCGTGGTACGGTGCACGCCGTCATTGGCACCAACGGGGCGGGCAAGTCCACGCTGGTCAATATTTTGTCGGGCGAAATTCCACCGTCAGGTGGCAGCGTGGAGCTGCTCGGGCAGGATGTAACGCACTGGACGCAACCCCGGCGCGCCCGCGCGGGCTTGGGCCGCAGCTACCAGCGCAACACCATTTACCCCAGCTTTAGCGTGCTGGAAAACTGCCGCCTGGCAGCGCAGGCTAGCGCGCAAAAGCCCTGGGCGGTTTGGCAAGACGCGCACCGCTGCCCGGTTAGCAGCGCAGCCGCCCTGGCTGCGGCCCAGCGTGCTGGCCTGGGCGACGTGCTGGAGCGCGAAGCCGGCTTGCTCTCGCACGGGCAAAAGCGCCAGTTAGAAATTGCCATGTGCCTGGCCACCGCGCCGCAGGTGCTGCTCTTGGACGAGCCGCTGGCGGGCATGGGCGCCGAAGAAACCGAACGCATGCTCGCGCTCTTGGAGTCCCTCAAAGCCACGCACGGCATATTGCTCATCGAGCACGACATGGACGCCGTGTTTCGCGTCGCGGACTGCATTACCGTGATGGTCAACGGCGGCGTGATCGCCTCGGGCAGCCCGGACTTTGTGCGCAACAGCGCCGAAGTGCGGGTGGCCTACCTGGGAGAACACTGAGATGGCCGAAGAACTGATTTTGGACGCCCAAGGCGTCCACGCCTGGTACGGCTCCAGCCATATCCTGCACGGCGTAGACCTGCACATAGCGCGCGGCCAGACCGTAGGCCTGCTCGGGCGTAACGGCATGGGCAAATCCACGCTGATCCGCACCCTGCTGGGCCACGTGGCGCAGCGCAGCGGCGAGATCCATTTTTTTGGCGTGGACGCCTCCCAAAGCAAGCCCCACGCTGTGGCGCGCCTGGGCGTGGCCTATGTGCCCGAAGGCCGGGGCGTGTTTCCCAACCTGTCGGTGCTGGAAAACCTGCAAATGGCAGCCCGCGTGGGCCGCGACGGTCGCTGCGACTGGCCGCTGGACCGCGTGCTGGCCACCTTTCCGCGCTTGACCGAGCGCCTGAAAAATTTGGGCGCCCAACTCTCGGGCGGCGAGCAGCAAATGCTCTCTATTGGCCGCGCGCTGATGACGCACCCCGAGCTCATGGTGCTCGATGAAGCCACCGAAGGCCTGGCCCCGCTGATCGTGGCTGAGATCTGGCGCGTGATTGGCGAGATCCGCGCCAGCGGCATCGCCACCCTGATCGTGGACCGCGACTACCGCAAAGTGCTTGAACGCGCCGACCAGGCCCTGGTGCTGCAAAAAGGCCAGGTGGTCATGCAAGGCACGGGCGCTGCCTTGTTGGGCGACCCGGCGCTGGCGAATTATTTGGGGGTTTGAAGTGGGGCGCTCCCGCCGCGCCCCGAGCGTGGCGCGTGGCGGTTACAAGACGTAATTCGCGTAGGTGTTGCTAGCCAATTGCGCTGTCACAGCGTCCGTAGCGTTGGTATCGACGTTGAACACGAAAGTCTTGGTATCGCTGGTGTTGCCAGCGGCATCGGTTTGGGTGACCAGAAGGCTATAGCCGACGCAGTTGCCCTCGCTGCCGTGGATTATGGGTGGAGAGTCCTGATAATCCAGCAAGAAGTTAAGGTCATCCTGAGGGAGCGTGTAGGTCCAGGTTGTTCCGTTGACGATGATGTTGCTGTTGTCGGCGCCGTTAATGGTGACAGTAGCACCTTCTTCACAAGTGCCCGAGATGCTCTTGAAGCTTTCCCATTCGCTGGCGTTGATCGTATTGTTGGTTCCGACATTGTTGACGGTTGGCGCGTCTGGGGGGGTGGTGTCGATCGTGAAAGTCAGGCTCGCGCTGGCGGCGCTGGCCTCATTGCCCACAGCGTCCACCGCCTTGACCGACAAAGTGTGGCTCCCTTCGGTCAGGCCGGAGCTGGGCGTAAATGTCCAAACGCCGTCGGTGACGTCTGCCACCCCCAAGCGCGTGTCGCCATCGTAAATGTTGACGCGGGCGACATCGGCCGTGGCTTTGCCTGAGAGGGTAGGCGTGGTGTCGTCGCTGGTGCTGTTCGACGCGATGAGGCCGGTGATGTTGCCGACGTCGTCGTTGAAGCGGATATCGCTCAGTGCACTGCTATCGGGCGACTTGGTATCGACTTTAATGACTATGCACCCCAGTCCATTCTCTGACCCGCTAGCTTCGTTTCCAGCGGCATCGATTTGGTAAAAAAAGTAGGGGATGCCGTCATATCCCTCTGGGAAGTCGTTCTGCCCTTGGTGGTTAAAGAAGAGATCACGGTCTGCCTGAGTTAGCGTGTAGGTCCAGTTTGTGCCGTTGACGGGGATGTAGGTGTCGCTGTTTAAGAAGTGGACACTGGCGCCTTCCTCACAGGTGCCCGAGATGGTGGTGAAGCTTTCCCATTCGCTGGCGTTGATCGTATTGTTGGTTCCGACATTGTTGACCGTTGGCGCGTCTGGGGGGGTGTTGTCGAGCGTAAACGTCAGGCTCGAAGTGCTGGACATGCCACCCGCGTAGGTGTCCGTGACGGTGACTGTGTGCTCGCCTTCGCTTGTGGGAATGGTGTAAGCGGCAGAAGCGTTACTGTTATCCACCGAATAGCTGCGGGTGACGCCTTGGGCGGCTGCGCTCACGCTAAGAGACGCGTCATTGGTGAGCAAGTCGGAGTCGCTCAGGCCGGTATCACGGTTCAGCGCCAGTGTGGGGGGTGGTGGCGCCACGTACAAGGTGACTTCTTTGCTGGTGTGGTTGCCAGCCTGGTCGGTGGCGATCACTGTGAAGGTGTAGCTCGGTTTTGTCGCGTAGTCGGCGACAAAACTCATTATTACCATTCCTGGAAGACTGTCATACATTAAAAAGTACTGCCAATCACCCCCTTGCTGCGACTGATCCAAGCTCCAAAAACTCACGTTTTCTATGCTGCCAGACGGATCGTTCGTAAGTGCTTGGTATGCCAAATGGTCATAGCCCGTACGGTCTGCGATGGTGGCAGTGTCGAGCGATGTAATCACTGGCGCAACGGTGTCGAGCATAAACGTCAGGCTCGAAGAACTGGAGTTGCCAGCCGCATCCGTATCGGTAACGACGACGGTGTGTTCGCCGTCGCTTGTAGGGCGGGCGTAGGAATCCGATAAGGCACCGTTATCTACTGAGTATTTCCGGGTTACGCCGCTTGCAACATCGCTAAAGCAAATGGTTGCGTCGCGGGTGGCGTGGTCCAAGTTGTTCGGGCCGGTATCGTTGAACAGGTCTACGAGGGCCATGGCGGGGGGCGTGGTGTCGATCGTGAAAGTCAGGCTCGCTTCTTCGCTTTGTTTGCCGCCTCCGTCGGTCTGACGTACATGCACGGTCCTTTCGCCGTCACCTTGGAGGGTGAAGCTCGTCCCGCTGCCGTCGAACCAGGTAGTGCCGTCGGTGCTGTACTGCCAGGTAGCGCCATCCTCCAGGTTGCTGATCTTGATGGTGCCATCCGTGGTGATGCCATCGGTGGGTGAGCTGCCGGTGTCTGTAACCAATGCCATAACCGGCGCCGCAGGCGGCACTGCGGTGACCAGCGCTTGAAGTTCGGCCAGGGTGTCCACCGCAGCGCCGCTGTCGTTGGGGGCCGCTATGGCTGCTTGCACGGCCTTCAGGTTGGAAGCGTTGACATCGTGGATACCCAACCGCGTTAACTCTTGCAGTGTGGGCGCGGTGCCGCCGCCTGCGCCCGCTATGACGGCATTGGCGGCGTCGGCCAGGCTTTGCAGTTGGGCCACGGTGGCTAGGTCGGCTTGTTGCTTTCCGTCCACCACGTCATTGAGTAAGGAGGCGCTGGCCGTACCCCCAACCGTGACGCCCACCAAGCGGTATTGCGCTGCGCTGGCGTAAGCGTTGTTATTGGAAGCGTCGCCGTCGGCGCCGACCAAGATGGCGGCGTAGGCATTGACCAGATCTTGAATTTTGGCAGTGCTGCTGACTTGTGCACTTGTGACGTCCTTGCTGTCTAGGGCGGACTCGATGGCGCCCAGATTGGCGTCGCTCACACCAGTCACACCGGCTTTGGCGAAGGTGCTGGTACTCAGCCTGCTCGCCGCGTTGTTGGCATCGGCGGCCTCCTGGATGAGCACTAAAGCATCGGACAAACCGCTTTCTGTACCAGGCGGCGTGGCGCTGATGCCAGCAGCGGCGGCTACGACCTTAGCGAGCACGTCTCGTCCGGCGGAATTTGGGTTTTCTGCAGCCGTGCTGGCACCCTCGACGAGCAGGGATTGGGTGCTGGAGTTCATGGTTCCATGGCCGCCCGAGATGTCAATGCCCGCAGCAAGCAGCGCAATTGCTTGGTCGTTGTGGGTCTTGTCAACGCCCGATAGTGCTGCCAGTACGGCGCCGTAGGTCTCGGCAGTACTGATTCCGTTGGCTGAATCGAAGCTGCTATTCGCGGTGGCGCTGGCTGTGACCGTGGTGACAGGCGCGGTACCAAGGATGTCGTCCAGGCCAAGTGCAGACGCCACCCCTGCGTTGGCCGCCGAGACTTGGGCTGCACTCAATTGCGTTGCGTTGTTGTCGGTAAAGGTGCCGTCGATGGACAAGCCCGCTTTGAGCGCAGCGATGGTGGTGACCGGGTTGACATTGGCGGTCACGGTGCCGTTGCTTGCGATGGCGACCGCCATCAACAGGGTGTCGAGGTTCTTGGCTTGTCCCGTGGCCTCGTCGATGTAGTCTGCGACCGCGGGGTTGGTGTCCTTGACTTTAATGATGACTACACCCGAATAGCCCGCAACGCCCAGGCTGAAAGTGCCATCTGCGTTCAGTTTGGTGATACCCAGCGAAGTTTTGCCGTCGGCCTGAAACACCTCGACTTGCAGGCCATTGCCGTCGATTGCAGGGCCTGCCGTGATTTGGCCTTTGAGGACGATGTTGGGCGCACTAGTAGTAGGACCTTGTTCGGAGGAAGGACTTGGCGTAGGGAGTGAATTGGGTATGGAGGTGGGGTTGGAGCTACCGCCACCCCCGCCGCCGGCTGCGGCGGCCAAGCCCAGGCCGCCAAGTGCTGCCAACAGACCTGACCCGCCAAAAGACGAGGGCGCGGCGTGGGCGCTCGCCGGGGGGGTGTAAGTGGCCTGGCTTCCTTGCAGTCCCGCCAAGTTGGAACTCAGGGCTGCATCGCCTTGGGCCATGGCCATCAGGCTAGACGGAGTGCCATAGGCGTAGGACAGCGTACTGCCGTCTGCCAGTGCGGCACCCGTGGTGCCGTCGGCGCTTAGCTTGTAACCCGCCGGGTCGCTGGAGGGGAGTGTGAGGTCGCAGTCGCCCGCCTTGCATTGCACATAGTAGTTCTCCAGTGTGAGCTGCGTGCCGTCGGCGTAACTGAGCAGCAGGTGGTCGCCCATTTTTTTGGCGATCACCTCGTCTTGCATTTGCTCTTCACCGGCAGCGTTCTTTTTGACTACCTTGTAGTGTTCACCACGCTGTGCCCGCACGGTATTTGACTTGCCTGCCAACAGTGCCTTGGATTGGCTGCCTTTGAGGATGAGTGTGGTTTTCCCACTGTTTGTGTTGTCCATTGCGCGTTACTCCCGTTGCTAAGGTTTACCCTTGATGCCCACGTTGGTTGACGCTTTCCTTTGCAGTAAGAGTCAGGCGTGAAGCCCAAGATGAAGAATTGACGGCTTTCGATAAAACATGCCGATATCACAATGATAAAAAAATAAAATACAAAATTTCATTTTTTTAATGCGTATGTAAAAATATTTACAGAATAAAATTTGATAAAAATAATTAAAATATTTTTTGCAAAAATTAATATAAAAATTAACGTTGCAAGTTTTTAACGAAGGAGCAGTCTGCTGCTGCTAAGCCATGTGAAGCTCGCAATAAAAACGACGCCTCGCGGGGTCTCGTTGGATTGGAGCCGCCAAGCGTGGCGCGCCAGCGACTTGGCGAGCGCACAGTGAGTTCGACCTGAGCCTGTATGGTTGCCCGTGGTCTTTGTGCGTTTGAACTACGAGGGGAGAGCTGTCGGGAACGAGGGTATTGAATAAAGGCGCATGACCGATTCCTGCATGGATTTGGCAAAGGAGTCGATAAAGTAAGCAGCGCGCTAAATGTTGGAAAAGTGGAAAATATGCGTACCAGTAAATGAGTCCGGTTGTTTACTGCGTTTCGACCACGGAACCGGACAATTCCGCCCATTTGTGGGAACTACAATCTTTCTTGGTTTACGGTGCCACATGGTTTTTAGAGGCAGGAGTGCTTAATGGACAGACGGTGCAGCCCTTGCTTGGCGCTGGTAATGGCCTTGGCGTGTGGGCTAGCGCAGGCGCAAAGCCTGACTGAACTCATCCAACGCACGGTGAGCAGCCACCCGTCTGTGCTGGGTCAGCGCAGCCAGCGCGCCGTGGCGTCCGCAGACCTCGAATACGCCCGCCAGCAGTTTTTCCCCACCCCCTCTGTGTCCATCGAGCAAATCAATGCCGGCGCGCATGATCCGAGCTACCTGCAAAACACATCGGTCAAGGTGTTTCGGCTGCAGCAGCCGCTTTGGACGAACGGCCGGTTGACCGCTGGCGTCCAAAAAGCCCAGGCCAGCGCGGACGCAGCAGCGCAGGGGTTTGACGACGTTCGTCAGCAGCTCACCTTGCGCGTGTTGCAGGCCTGGGCCGACGCCTATGCCGCGGACCTCAAGCAGCTCGCTTTGCAGACCAGTGTGGCCACGCACGAACGCTTGCAGGCGCAGGTGGGCCGCCGGATTGCCGAGGGGGCTTCGGCCTCGACCGAGCGGATACTCACCGATGGCCGCCTGGCCCAGACGCGCGCGCAGTTGCAAGCCGTGCAGGTGCAGGCGCAAACAGCGCGTTTGCGCTTGCAGCAACTCACGGGCGCCCCCGTTGATGCCGATGTGCTGCCAGAGGAAGAAAAAGTGTTGGCCCTCCGTAGCCCAACCGAGGCACTGGAGGCGGCGCTGCAGCGCAACCCGGCTGTCCTGCGGTCGAAGGCGGCAGTGCGGGTGCAAGAGGCGGACGTCGCGGAGCGCAAGGGCGACCTTTTGCCCGAGGTGTACGCCCGCGCCGAGTACCAGATCGGTAGCGCCACGCTCGCAGGCGCCCCCGACGCGCAACGGATTTTTGTGGGCTTGCAGTCCAAGCTCGGTGCGGGCTTGTCCTCGTGGGCGGGCATTGAGGCGGCAGAAAACAAGGTGGGTGTGGCCCGTGCGGAGGCCGATGCCGCCGAGCGCGCGCTGGCCGAGCAGTTGCTGTCGGACTGGGCGCTGCGCGCTACGCTGGCCGCCCGCCAGGCGGAGTTGCAAGACAGTTTGCAAGCCAGCCGAGACACTGCGCTGGCCTGGGACCGCCAGTTTCTGGCAGGCCGAAAAACCTGGGTGGAGGTGATGAACATGGCCCGTGAACTGGCCCAAGCGGAAACCGAACTGGCCGATGTGCTGGCCGTTCGCGTACTGGTGTCTTGGCGCTTAGCCCTTTATACGCAAGGCCTTGACAGCCTGCTCGCCGGAGTCGCCGCACCATGAAACAACTATTGGCATCCCTGGTTCGGCTGGCACAAATCCAGGGCCAGGCCGTGGACCGCTTGGCCTTGCAGTCCGCCGTGGAGTCTGTGGCGGCGTCGCTAAAGGACGCACGGGCAACTGTGGCGGCGCTACTGCATTCCTTGCAGTTGCCCAAAGCCCAATGGCGCGCAGGCTCATCCGTAGACCCCAGTCATGCACCCGGCTTGCTGGTCAATGCGCAGGGCGAATGGGGTTTGCTGCGCGGGCGCAACGGGCAAGACCTGTGGGTGAGCGAATGGTTTGACACGCAAGAGAACAAGTGGGCCGAAAAAACCACGCCCACCTTGGCGGATTTTGCGTTCGCAAAATTGCGCCTGGCCAAGCCCTTTGAGGCCAGCAGCAGCCCGGTGTTTCGCCTGGTGCGCGACGAGGTCTTCCAAAACCGCGGCACCTTGTTTGAACTGGTGCTCGGCGGCGTGCTGATCAATGTGGTCGCCTTGGCTACTTCGCTCTACAGCATGCAGGTCTATGACCGCGTGGTGCCCACCGGCGCAACCCAGACCCTGCTGGCATTGACGCTGGGCGTGCTGGGGGCGATGGTGTTTGAGCTGGTGGTCAAGCTGGTGCGCTCTAATCTGAGCGAACGCCTGGTCGACGAGGTGGACAGCCGCCTGGCGCGCTCGGTGTTTACCCGATTTTTGGCCCTGCGCATGGACCAGATGCCCAGCAGCGTGGGGGCCCTGGCCGGACAAATGCGCGGCTACGAGACCGTGCGCTCCTTCATCGCCACCGTGCCTACGCAGTGGCTGATTGACATACCGTTTGTGCTTTTGTATGTGGTGGTGATCGGAGCCATTGCCGGCTGGCTGGCGGCGATTCCCTTGGTCTTTATGCTCTTGTCCCTGGCGATGGGGGTGGCCAATTTGCGCCGGGTGGAAGCGCTGGGCGCCAAAGCCACCCAGGCCAGCAACCTCAAGACCGGCCTGCTGGTGGAATCGATCGAAGGGGCGGAGACCATCAAGTCGGGCCAAGGCGGCTGGCGCATGCTCTCGCGCTGGCAGCAGACCACCGACGAGGCGCGTGGCAACGAACTGGAGATGCGCCACCTGAGCGAGCATTCGCAGTACTACATGGGCGCGATGCACCAGTTGTCTTACGCCTTGATGGTGGCCATGGGCGCCCTGATGGTCACCCGTGGCGAAGTCACCATGGGCAGCTTGATTGCCTGCAGCATTTTGTCGGGCCGCATTCTGGGGCCGGTGGCGACTTTGCCCGCGTCTTTGACCAGCTGGGGCCACTGCAAAGCGGCTTTGCAGGGGTTGGACCGCATTTGGGCGCTGGAAAGCGACCACCACGGCATCGACCACCCCATCAGCCTGGACGCCATCCGGGGCGATTATGAGTTTGACCAGGTGGAATACGCCTACGGCGCGAGCAAGGCGCTGAGCATTCCCAAGCTCATCATCCGCCCCGGCGAAAAAGTGGGCATTCTGGGCCCGGTGGGCGCGGGCAAGACGACTTTGTTGCGCCTGCTCAGTGGCATGTACCGGCCCCAGCAAGGCACGGTCAAACTTGATGGCGTGGACTTGACGCATTTGTCCAAATCGGTGTTGGCCGAACGCCTGGGCTATTTGCAGCAAGACGGTCGCCTGTTTGCGGGCAAGCTGCGCGACAACCTGATTCTGGGCATGATCGACCCCGGCGACCAGGCCGTGCTTGAGGCCGCGCAGCGCACCGGCTTGCAGCAGGCGGTGCTGGCCAAACACCCGCTGGGCTTGCACCAGCCCATCCACGAGGGTGGTACAGGCCTCTCCGGGGGCCAGCGCCAATTGGCGAACCTGACCCGCGTGTTCTTGCGCAAGCCCCGCATTTGGTTGCTTGACGAACCTACGGCGTCCATGGACCGTTCGCTCGAAGTCAAGGTCATGCAAGCCCTGGCGCAGCAAATGGGCGTGAACGACACCCTGGTGCTGGTCACCCACAAGCTCGAAATGCTGCAACTGGTGGACCGCGTGATTGTGGTGGCCGACCACCGCATCGTGATGGACGGCCCCAAGGCCGAGGTTTTGGCGCGCTTGCAGGGCACGCCCCCGGCAGCCACCCCACCCAATGGCCCCGTCGCCCCTCTTGGAGCTCACTCGTGAAAAATTCCAGCTTCTCGTTCCAAACCGGCGTTGCGCGGGTCCCGATGCTCAGCCTTCTGTCGTTGGGTTTGTTGGCGCTGTTGCTGTGGGCGGCCAACTTCGATATTGACCAGACGGTGCGCGCGCAGGGACAGATCATTCCCATGGCCCGCACCCAGGTGGTGCAGGTGGCCGACGGCGGCGTGCTGGAAAAGCTCATGGTGGTCGAGGGCCAAACCGTGGTGGCTGGTGAAGTGCTGGCCGTTTTGGAAAAAGAGCGCGCCAATGCGGGCGTGGACGAAAGCCGTGCCCGCGTGGCCACCCTGGCCACAGCGCTTGCGCGCGCCCGCGCCGAGGCGCAGGACAAGGCACCGGTGTTTAGCGCCGAGAGCCGCCAATACCCCGAAGTGGTGGCTGAACAAATGGCCTTGTTCCAGCAAAAGCGCCAAAGTCTGGACGTGGACATGGCCACGCTGCAAGAAAGCCTGGTCTCCGCGCGCGAAGAGTTGCTGCTCAACGAGCGCCTCTTTGCCACCGGCGACATCAGCAAGCTCGAACTCATGCGCGCCAAACGCCAGGTGTCCGAGCTCGAGGGCAAGATGGCATCCACGCGCAACAAATTTTTGCAAGACGCGCGCCTAGAGGCCACCAAAATCCAGGACGACCTGAGTTCCACCCGCTTCAAGCTCGACGAGCGCCAAAGCGTGCTGCAACATACCGAACTGACCGCTCCGTTGAGCGGCGTGGTCAAGAGCCTGAAGATCAACACCATTGGTGGGGTGCTGCGTGCGGGCGACGAGCTGATGCAAATCTCGCCCACCGACGGCGACTTGGTGCTGGAGGTCAAGATCCTGCCGGTGGACATTGGCAACCTCAAGGTCGGCTTGCCCGCGTCCATCAAGCTCGACGCGTTTGACTATTCCATCTATGGCAGCCTGCACGGCAAGCTGGACTACATCAGCTCCGACACCCTGACCGAACAAGGCCCCCGTGGCGAGGCGGCGGTGTTTTACCGGGCCCGCGTCTTGGTCAACCGCGACAACAGCAACGCCAAGCTGCCGCTCTCCGTGCTCAAACCGGGCATGACCGCCACCGTGGACATCCAGACCGGAAGCCGCTCGGTGCTGACCTACCTGACCAAGCCGATCACCAAAGCCTTTCAGGGCGCGGCAACTGAGCGCTAAGCGCGAGCGCGAGCGCAACAGTCCTGGCACAGCGGTGCGCTGCCAGGGGCGGCACATAAAACGCCGCCGCCGCCGGTCTGGCACCATAGGCCCATGAATACCTTGCTGACGCCCCCCACACCGCCCACGTCCTGCCATACCCCACGCTGGCGCGGCACCTGCAAGACCTGCTGCACGACCCCTCGGTCACCGTGCCTGCGCGTCTGGTGCAGCCTCTGGTCGGGGGCGGCAGCTTTTTTGTGATGCCCGCCACCGATGCGCGCCTGGCCATAAGCAAGCTCATTAGCTTTATTCCCGACAACGCTATGCGCGCCTTGCCCAGCATCCAGGGCGATGTGGTGGTGTTTGACGCGGCTACCGGCCAGCGCCTGTGCATTTTGGACGGCCCAACGGTGACGGCGCGGCGCACGGCGGCGGTTTCGCTGGTGGCAGCGCAAAAACTGGCGCGCAACACGGATGGCCCGCTGCTGGTGGTGGGTGCGGGCGTGCAAGGGCGCTCGCATGTGGAGGCGTTTGCTGCAGGCCTGGGCGTGCGCGAGGTGTGGGTGGCCTCGCGCAGCGCGCATTCAGCCGACGCCCTGGTGCAGCACTGCCACAGCCTGGGCCTGCGCGCCAAAAGGGTAGACGACGCAGACGCCGCCTTGGCCGCATGCCCGCTGGTGGTCAGCACCACATCGGCCCAGACGGTGGCCTTGCGCGCCATGCCCCGGCCCGACGCCTTTGTGGCCGCCGTGGGCGCATTCACACCCCGCATGGTGGAGTGGGACGCCGCCATTTGCCGCCGCCTGTCGCTTGAGGGCACGCTGGTGGTAGACACCCGCGACGCCGACCACGAGGCGGGTGACTTGCTGCAGGCCGGCATCGACGTGACCGCCGTGCCAACGCTGGGCGACGTCGTCACCCACACGCCGGCTTGGGTGGCTTATGCGTCAAGCCGCATTACCGGCCCGATCTTTTTCAAGAGCTGCGGCTGGGCGGGCTGGGATCTGGCAGCTGCGCGGTGTGCGGTGGAGGCGGGTGGCTTGGCGCGCTGAAAAGACGCCAAGAGGGTCACGCCGGTAGAGGCAATAAAAAAACGGCACCCGAAGGTGCCGTCTTTGCAAGCGCCCTCGAGCGCTAGTTCCAGGCTTACGCCTTGGCTTTGACCTTCAGGCGCCAGGCGTGCAACAGTGGCTCGGTGTAGCCGCTGGGTTGTGCCAGGCCTTTGAACACCAGGTCGCACGCGGCCTTGTAGGCCATGGACGTTTTGAAGTGTCCGGCCATGGGCAAGTAGGCGGCGTCACCGGCGTTTTGCTGGTCCACCACACCGGCCATGCGCTCGAATGTTTCTTGCACTTGCTTCTTGGTGACCACGCGGTGCAGCAGCCAGTTGGCCATGTGCTGGCTGGAAATGCGCAGGGTGGCGCGGTCTTCCATGAGGCCGACGTTGTGGATGTCGGGCACTTTGGAGCAGCCCACGCCCTGGTCGATCCAGCGCACGACATAGCCCAAGATGCCTTGGGCGTTGTTGTCGAGCTCTTGCTGCTTCTCGGTCGCGCTCCAGTGGGGCGTAGTGGTCACGGGGATAGTCAGCAGGCCGTTCAACAAGGCGGCGCGTTCTTTCTTGACGTCAATGGCTTCCAGGCCCTTTTGCACGTCGCTGACCAGCACCTGGTGGTAATGCAGGGCGTGCAGGGTCGCGCCGGTGGGGCTGGGTACCCACGCCGTGTTGGCCCCGGCTTTGGGGTGGGCGATTTTTTGTTCCAGCATGGCTTTCATCAGGTCGGGCATGGCCCACATGCCTTTGCCGATTTGCGCTTTGCCACGCAGGCCGCAGGCCAGGCCCACCAGCACGTTGTTGCGCTCGTAGGCTTGTATCCAGGCGCTGGTTTTCATGTCGCCTTTGCGCACCATGGGGCCGGCGTGCATGGCGGTGTGCATTTCGTCGCCGGTGCGGTCTAAAAAGCCGGTATTGATAAAGGCCACGCGGCTGCTGGCCGCAGCAATACAGGCCTGCAGGTTGACGCTGGTGCGGCGCTCTTCGTCCATGATGCCGAGCTTCACCGTGCTGGCGGGCAGGCCGAGCATCTGCTCGACGCGGCCAAACAGTTCGTCGGCAAAAGCCACCTCTGACGGGCCGTGCATTTTGGGTTTGACGATGTAGACCGAGCCCTTGCGCGAGTTGCGCACCATACCGGCGGCGGCGTCTTTCTTGGTGCGCTTGAGGTCGTGCATGGCGATGGTGGTGGTCACCACGGCGTCCAAAATGCCTTCGGGGATTTCGCGCGTTTGTCCTGCGGCGTCGGTGTAGGTGATGGCCGGGTTGGTCATCAGGTGGCCCACGTTGCGCACAAACATCAGCGAGCGGCCGTGCAGCGTCACAGGCTTGCCGTCGGCGCCGGTGTAAACGCGGTCGGCGTTCAGGCCACGGGTAAAGGTCTTGTCGCCCTTGTGGATGGTCTCGGTCAAGGTGCCTTGCAATATGCCCAGCCAGTTGCTGTAGGCCAG
>CANFNE010000032.1 GCA_947448105.1 Burkholderiales bacterium | reverse complement strand
TGAATTTGCGCAGCTAGCCAGAAACAAGCGCGTTTGCAGGTTAAACTCGGCGGCTCTGGAGAGGTGGATGAGCGGTTTAAGTCACACGCCTGGAAAGCGTGCGAGGGGTAAAACCCTCCGCGGGTTCGAATCCCGCCTTCTCCGCCAGAAGCAAACGAAAAAAGGACCCTTTGGGGTCCTTTTTTTTGCCCCGCTGCAATGGGTGGCTTTCACTAGACGCAGACCGCTGCGGGCGCCAGAAATGTTGCAGCGCAGCGGGAGCGTCGCAATAAGTCCTTACACTTCGCGCTCCTCACCCTTTTACTGGCCATTTGCTGGAGCGCCCCCTGATGAAGTTTCGTTTCCCCATCATCATCATTGATGAAGACTTTCGCTCGGAAAACACCTCCGGACTAGGCATTCGCGCGCTGGCCCAGGCCATTGAATCCGAGGGCTTTGAGGTGCTGGGCGTCACCAGCTACGGCGACCTGAGCCAGTTTGCGCAGCAGCAAAGCCGCGCCAGTGCCTTCATCCTGTCGATTGACGACGAAGAGTTCACGCCCGGACCGGACCTCGATCCTGCCGTGTTGAATCTGCGCCACTTTATTGAAGAAGTGCGCCGCAAGAATTTGGACGTTCCTATTTATGTGTACGGCGAGACCAAAACCAGCCGCCACATTCCCAACGACATCCTGCGCGAGCTGCACGGATTTATCCACATGTTCGAGGACACGCCCGAATTTGTGGCCCGCCACATCATCCGCGAGGCCAAGAGCTATCTTGAGGGCGTGCAGCCACCGTTCTTCAAAGCGCTGCTGGACTACGCGGACGACGGCTCGTACTCCTGGCATTGCCCTGGCCACTCGGGCGGGGTGGCGTTTTTGAAGAGTCCGGTGGGCCAGATGTTCCACCAGTTCTTTGGGGAGAACATGCTGCGCGCCGACGTCTGCAACTCGGTGGAAGAGTTAGGTCAGTTGCTCGACCACAACGGTGCCATTGGTGCGAGCGAGCGCAACGCGGCGCGCATTTTTAACGCCGACCACTGCTTTTTCGTGACCAACGGCACCAGCACCAGCAACAAAATGGTCTGGCACCACACGGTGGCTCCGGGCGACGTGGTGGTGGTGGACCGCAACTGCCACAAGTCCATTCTTCACGCCATCATCATGACCGGCGCGATTCCGGTGTTTCTCAAGCCCACGCGCAACCACTTCGGCATCATCGGCCCGATTCCGCAAAGCGAGTTTGAGCCCGCCGCCATCCAAGCCAAGATCGCGGCCAACCCGCTGCTCCAAGGCGTGGACACCAAAAACATCAAACCGCGCGTGCTGACCATCACCCAGTCCACGTACGACGGTGTTTTGTACAACACCGAAACCGTCAAGAAGATGGTGGACGGCTATGTGGAAAACATCCACTTTGACGAAGCCTGGCTGCCCCACGCCGCCTTTCATCCGTTTTATGGCACCTACCACGCCATGGGCAAAAAGCGTGCGCGCCCCAAGCACGCCATGGTGTATTCCACCCAGTCCATCCACAAGCTGCTGGCCGGCATCAGCCAGGCCAGCCACGTGCTGGTGCAGGACTCGCAAACTGTCAAGCTTGACCGCCACCTCTTCAATGAGGCCTACCTCATGCACACGTCCACCAGCCCTCAGTACAGCATCATTGCCAGCTGCGACGTGGCCGCAGCCATGATGGAGCCGCCCGGCGGCACCGCGCTGGTGGAAGAAAGCATTGCCGAAGCACTCGACTTTCGCCGCGCCATGCGCAAAGTGGACGAGGAATACGGCGACGACTGGTGGTTCAAGGTCTGGGGCCCGGACAAACTGGCCGACGAAGGCATTGGCCGTGCGTCCGACTGGGTGCTCAAGGCCGAAGGCAAGAGCGTCAAGGCCAACTGGCACGGCTTTGGCAAGATGGCCGCGGGCTTCAATATGTTGGACCCGATCAAGGCCACCATCGTCACGCCCGGCATGGACCTGAACGGCAAGTTTGCCAAGACCGGCATTCCGGCCAGCATCGTGACCAAGTTTTTGGCCGAGCACGGCGTGGTGGTCGAAAAGACCGGTCTGTACAGCTTCTTCATCATGTTCACCATCGGCATTACCAAGGGCCGTTGGAACAGCATGTTGACCGCGCTGCAGCAGTTCAAGGACGACTACGACAAGAACCAGCCCATGTGGCGCATCCTGCCGGAGTTCTGCAAAAAGCACCCGCGCTACGAAAAAATGGGCCTGGCCGACCTGTGCCAGCACCTGCACGCGCTGTACGCCAAGTACGACATCGCGCGCCTGACCACCGACATGTACCTGAGCGACCTGACCCCGGCCATGAAGCCCAGCGACGCCTACGCCCACATCGCCCTGCGCAAAACCGAGCGCGTGGAGATTGACCATCTGGAGGGGCGCATCACCGTAGGGCTGGTCACGCCCTACCCACCGGGTATTCCTTTGCTGATTCCGGGCGAAGTGTTCAACAAAAAGATCGTGGACTACCTCAAGTTTTCACGCGAGTTCAACACCCAGTGCCCCGGTTTTGAGACCGACATACACGGCCTGGTGGAAGAAGAAGACGCCGACGGCAAGAAGCATTACTTTGCGGATTGCGTGAAGCTTTAACCCTGCGCCCAAAGCACGCAAAAAAAGAGCGCCCTCAAGGCGCTCTTTTTTCAGGAACCAGGACCATAGCCCTGGATCTCTCAGGTGCTGGTAACGCCCATGGTCTTGCTGTAGCCGCCGTCCACATAGGTGATTTCGGCGGTCACCCCGCTGGCCAGGTCGCTTAGCAAAAAGGCGGCCACGTTGCCTACATCTTCGGTGGTCACGTTGCGGCGGATGGGAGAGGCCGCCGCCACCATGCCCAGCAACTTGCCAAAGTCCTTAATGCCGCTGGCCGCCAGCGTCTTGATGGGGCCGGCGCTGATGCCGTTGACGCGGATGTCTTTGTCACCCACGGCTTCAGCCAGGTAGCGCACCGACGATTCCAGCGAAGCCTTGGCCAGGCCCATGGTGTTGTAGTTGGGGATGATGCGCTCGGCGCCCAGGTAGGTTAGCGTCAGCAGTGCGGATTTGGGGTTGAGGTAGGGCAGGGCCGCCTTGGCCATGGCGGGGAAGCTATAGGCGCTGATGTCGTGTGCAATTTTGAAGCCCTCGCGGCTCAGACCTTCGAGAAAGTTGCCGGCAATCGCCTCGCGTGGGGCAAAGCCTATGCTGTGCACAAAGCCATCAAACCTCGGCCAGTGCGTGGCCAGGTCGGAAAAAAGCTTGTCGATCTGCGCGTCGTCGCCCACGTCGCAGTCAAAGACCAGCGTTGATCCAAAGTCGGCGGCAAATTCGGTGATCCGGTCTCTGAAGCGCTCGCCCACATAGCTGAAAGCCAGCTCTGCGCCCTGCGCGTGGCAGGCCTTGGCGATGCCGTAGGCAATGGAGCGGTTGGACAACACGCCGGTGATCAACAATTTCTTGCCTGCTAAAAAGCCCATGTCAGTCCTCTGATAAATATTGAAAAATCTGCGCGGAATTGTCGCATGCGTTTTTGCCCTCCCGGTGGGTGCGCTCGCATCCGCCAAAGCCTGCTGCGCCAGCGCATGGTGGCGGGAAAAGCCAAGAGAATCAACGCTCTTCACAGGCTTTCTAGGCTACAATCCGCGCTTCACGACCAAACGGGCGGGTATTTACCGCCCGTTTTTTTTGGTCGATTGTTTTTTGATACCCGGTGCGCGAGCCCCTGGCATCGCTGATTGAAGCGGATTAAACGGACGTGGCATTGCAAGACATCGTGGCGCAAATTGTGGGTGGCCTGGGCTACGACCTGGTCGAAATCGACCGGTCGGCCGGCGGCTTGTTGCGCATCACGATTGACTTGCCCTGGGTGCAGGCGACCGAAGGTGAGGTTCAGATTGAACAGTTCATCACGGTTGAAGATTGCGAGAAGGTCACCCGCCAATTGCAGTTTGCGCTTGAGGTGGATGGCATCGAGTACCGGCGCCTTGAAGTCTCCTCCCCCGGTATTGACCGCCCCTTGCGCCATGCAGCGGACTTTGAGCGTTTTGCCGGCCAAGTGGTCGATGTGACGCTCAAGGCCCCGATTGGTGCGGCTGCCACTGGCGGCGTGAGTGCGAGCCGCAAGAAGTTTCGCGGCACGCTGGAGCGCCTGGTAGACGCGCAGGGACTGGTGGCTTGGCAAATCGTCTGGAGCGATGCGCCCGAACCCAAGCCAGGCCAGCGCGTGAGCAAAAAACGCGTGCCGCCGCCTTTGCAGGCACTGGGCTTTGGCTTGGACGAGCTGCGCGAAGCGCGCTTGGCGCCGATTGTGAGTTTTAAGGGGCGTGGCACCGGTGCAGAGTTGCACGGCGGTGATGTGTCAGTTTCGTAGTCATTGAAATAGAGTGTTCAGGAGAGTCAAGGCATGAATCGCGAATTGTTGATGTTGGTTGAGGCTATTTCACGTGAGAAAAACGTGGAGCGGGACGTGGTGCTCGGCGCCGTGGAAGCGGCGTTGGCGCAGGCCACGAAAAAGCTGTATGCGGGCGATGTGGACATCCGCGTCGCTTTAGACCGCGACAGCGGTAACTACGAGACCTTCCGCCGCTGGCACGTGGTGCCCGATGAGGCCGGTCTGCAGTTGCCCGACCAAGAAATTTTGCTGTTTGAAGCCAAAGAGCAAATTCCTGACATCGAGGTGGACGAATACATCGAAGAGCCCATTGAGTCGGTGCCAATCGGGCGCATCGGTGCCATGGCGGCCAAGCAGGTCATTCTGCAAAAAATCCGGGACGCCGAGCGCGAAATGCTGCTCAACGAATTTATGTCGCGCGGCGACAACATCTTTGTGGGCACCGTCAAACGCATGGACAAGGGTGATCTGATCGTGGAGAGCGGTCGCGTGGAAGGCCGCTTGCGCCGCAACGAGATGATCCCCAAGGAAAACTTCCGCGCAGGCGACCGTGTGCGCGCCATGATCATGGAAGTGGACCTGACCTTGCGCGGCGCGCCTATCGTGTTGTCGCGCTCGGCGCCTGACTTCATGATCGAGCTGTTCCGCCAGGAAGTGCCAGAGATCGAGCAAGGCCTGTTGGAGATCAAGTCGTGTGCCCGTGACCCTGGTTCGCGCGCCAAGATTGCCGTGCTGTCGCACGACAAGCGCGTAGACCCGATTGGCACCTGTGTTGGCGTGCGTGGCACCCGCGTCAACGGCGTGACCAACGAGCTCGCTGGCGAGCGCGTTGATATTGTGTTGTGGAGCGAAGACCCTGCGCAGTTTGTGATCGGCGCCCTGGCCCCAGCCAATGTGTCATCCATCGTGGTGGACGAAGAGCGCCACGCCATGGACGTGGTGGTGGACGAAGAAAATCTGGCGATCGCTATTGGACGCGGCGGCCAGAACGTGCGCCTGGCGTCGGAGCTGACCGGTTGGAAAATCAACATCATGGACGCCGCCGAATCGGCGCAAAAGCTGGCGGTGGAAACCGATTCGGGTCGCCGTCTGTTCATGGACAAACTCGATGTGGACGAAGAAATCGCCGACATCCTGATCGCCGAAGGCTTTACCAGCCTGGAAGAAGTGGCTTATGTGCCGCTGCAGGAAATGCTGGAAATCGAAAGCTTTGACGAAGATACCGTCAACGAACTGCGCACCCGCGCCAAGGATGCCTTGCTGACGATGGAAATCGCCCGTGAAGAAACCGTGGGCGCCGTCTCGCAAGACCTGCGCGATCTGGCTGGCCTGAGCACCGAGCAGATTGCCCAACTGGCCGAAGCTGGCGTGAACACGCTGGACGATTTTGCCGATCTGGCCACCGACGAACTTACAGAAATCACCGGCCAGTCTGCGGACGAAGCCACGGCCCTGATCATGAAGGCGCGCGAACATTGGTTTACCAATGACGCCGCTTCTCAAGAGCCACGGTCATGAAAGGTTACCCAATAAATGTCCAGTACGACCGTCGCTGAGTTTGCTAGTGAACTCAAAAAATCCACCGAAACCCTGTTGGACCAATTGAAGTCCGCCGGGGTGTCCAAGGCGTCGCCCAGCGACGTTTTGACTGACGCTGACAAGCACAGTTTGCTCAATTTCCTGCAAAGCAGCCACGGAACTGCCGGGGCGGACCGCAAGAAAATCACCTTGGTGAAGAAGCAAACCACCGAGATCAAACAGGCCGATGCCAGCGGCAAGGCGCGCACCATCCAGGTGGAAGTGCGCAAAAAACGCACTTTTGTGCGCCGCGAAGATGGCCAAGACGCTGTGCCGGAAGGCACCGAAATGCCAGCCACCGAGCCCGTTGCCACTCCGTCGGTGATCGACGCCGCGGAACTGGTACGCCGCGAAGAAGAGGCCCGTCACCAGGCTGAATTCATCCGCCGCCAAGAAGAAGAGCTGGCAGCGCGCCGCCAGGAGCGCGAAGACCAAGAAGCCAAAGCCCGCGCTGCCCATGAAAAAGCCGCAGCTGAAGCCTTGGCACAGCAAGCCGAGCTCGCCCAGCGCGCCGCCAAGACCGCAGACCAGCCCTCAGCAGCACCTGCACAAGCAGCGACTGAAGCTGCGCAAACCCAGGCGGCCGACAGCGCGCAGATCGCTGCCCAGGCCGCGACCGAGGCGCGCGAACTGGCCTTGGCCAGCGCCGCAAGCGCATCCAAAGCCGCTGCCGCCGAAGAAACCAAGCGTGCCTCTGAGCTCGGTGACCGCCGCCGCAAGGCCGAGGCCGAGGCCGCCGCCATTCGCCTGATGATGGCCACGCCCAATAAAGTGGCCGTGCCGCTGAAAAAGCCTGAGCCACCCAAGCCCGCAGTGGACGCCAAGGGCGCGATCAAAGGAACGTTGCACAAGCCCGCTACCGGTTCGACCGTGGCGAAACCGGCGGGTGCTGGTACAGGTACAGCCGGTGCAGGCGCGGGCAAAGAAGTCAAGTCTGCCAAGCTCTCTAGCAGCTGGGCCGGTGACCCTGCCAAGAAGAAAGAACTCAAGACCCGTGGCGACACGGGTGCGGGCGCAGGACGCTCGACCAACTGGCGTACGGGCCCGCGTGGGCGCCGTGGCAATGACCGCGACCGCGAGGACCACGTCCAAGCCGCGCCGGTGGAAGCCCGCGTGTTAGAAGTCCATGTGCCCGAAACCATCACGGTCGCTGAACTCGCCCACAAAATGGCGGTGAAGGCCTCCGAGGTGATCAAGCAGCTGATGAAGCTCGGCCAGATGGTCACCATCAACCAGCCGCTGGACCAGGACACCGCCATGATTTTGGTGGAAGAGTTGGGCCACAAAGCAGTGGTCGCTGCGCTGGACGATCCCGAAGCCTTTACCGACGACGATGTGGCGCAGGCCCAGTTCGAGTCGCTGCCGCGCGCTCCTGTGGTGACCGTCATGGGCCACGTGGACCACGGTAAAACCTCGCTGCTGGACTACATCCGCCGCGCCAAAGTGGCCTCGGGCGAAGCCGGTGGCATTACCCAGCACATTGGCGCCTACCACGTGGAAACGCCACGCGGCATGATCTCTTTCCTCGATACCCCGGGCCACGAGGCGTTTACCGCCATGCGTGCCCGTGGCGCCCAGGCCACCGACATCGTAATTTTGGTGGTCGCGGCCGACGACGGCGTGATGCCGCAAACCAAAGAGGCGATCAAACACGCCAAGGCGGCGGGCGTGCCCATCGTCGTGGCGATCAACAAGATTGACAAGCCCGACTCCAACCCCGAGCGCGTGAAAAACGAGCTGGTGGTGGAAGAGGTGGTGCCTGAAGAGTTTGGTGGCGATTCGCCCTTTGTGTCGGTGTCGGCCAAAACCGGCCAAGGCATTGACCAGTTGCTCGAGCAAGTTCTCTTGCAGGCCGAGGTGCTGGAACTGCGCGCCCCGGTGGCGTCCATGGCCAAGGGCCTGGTGATTGAAGCGCGTCTGGACAAAGGCCGTGGTCCCGTAGCCACCATCTTGGTGCAGTCGGGTACGCTCAAAACCGGCGATGTGGTGCTGGCGGGCCAAACCTTTGGCCGCGTGCGCGCCATGCTCGACGAAAACGGCCGGGCGATCAAGGAAGCCGGTCCTTCCATTCCCGTCGAGATCCAGGGTCTGACCGAAGTGCCGCAAGCCGGTGACGAATTCATGGTGATGTCGGACGAGCGCCGCGCCAGTGAAATTGCCACTTACCGCGCTGGCAAGTTCCGCAATACCAAGCTGGCCAAGCAACAGGCTTCCAAGCTCGAAAACATGTTCAGCGACCTCTCGACCGGCGACGTCAAGATGCTGCCCATCATCGTCAAGGCCGACGTGCAGGGTTCGCAAGAAGCCTTGGCCGCTTCCTTGCTCAAGCTCTCGACCGACGAGGTCAAAGTGCAAATGGTGTATTCCGCTGTGGGCGGCATCAGCGAGTCCGACATCAACTTGGCCATTGCGTCCAAGGCAATCGTGATTGGTTTCAATGTGCGGGCCGACGCGGGTGCGCGCAAGCTGGCCGAGAACAACGGTGTGGACGTGCATTACTACAGCATCATTTACGACGCAGTGGACGAGCTCAAAGCCGCCATGTCGGGCATGCTGGCGCCGGAAAAGCGCGAAGAAGTCATCGGTTTTGCCGAAATTCGCACCGTGTTTGTGGCGTCCAAGATTGGTACTGTGGCCGGATGTATGGTCACGGGTGGACACGTCAACCGCAGCGCGCATTTCCGCTTGCTGCGCGACAACGCGGTCATCTACACCGGCGAACTCGATTCGCTCAAGCGCATGAAAGACGATGTGCGCGAAGTCAAGGAAGGCTTCGAGTGCGGTATCAAGCTCAAGAACTACAACGATATCGCCGTGGGCGACCAGTTGGAATTCTTCGAGATCAAAGAAATCGCCCGAACCATATGAGTTCCCACGCCGGTCACTGCATGTACTGCGCTTGCCCTCGCGGGGGCCGTCGTACGCCTTGGGGCGGCCCGACGGCGCGCGGAGCGTGTTTGTGAAGAAAAAATCCTCCGCCCCGAACCGTGGCTTTCGTGTCGCCGACCAGATCCAACGCGATCTGACGGAGCTGATCGCGCGCGAGTTGAAAGACCCGCGTGTGGGCATGGTGACGATTCAGTCGGTCGAAGTGACGCCCGACTATGCGCACGCCAAGGTGTATTTCAGTCTCTTGGTGGGCGACCCGGTGCAATGCGCCGAGGGGTTGAACCAGGCGGCGGGCTTTTTGCGCTCGGGCCTGTTCAAGCGCCTGCACATTCACACCGTACCGACGCTGCATTTTTTGTTCGACCAGACCACCGAGCGTGCGGCCGACATGAACGCACTGATAGCGCGGGCGGTATCCATGCGCGCCAAAGAGGACTAAGCAGGTATGAACGCGCCACGTGCACGGCTTGCAAGGCGCCCTGTGCACGGGGTGCTGTTACTGGACAAACCCTTGGGTTTTTCCAGCAACCAGGCTTTGCAAAAAGCCAAGTGGCTGTTGCGGGCCGAAAAAGCGGGCCATACCGGCACGCTCGACCCGCTGGCCACCGGGGTGTTGCCGCTGTGTTTTGGCGCGGCGACCAAGTTCAGCCAGATGCACTTGGACGCGGATAAGACGTACGAGGCAACGCTGCATCTGGGCGTGAAAACCAGCACGGCGGATGCCGAGGGCGAGGTTCTCAGCGAGCGGCCTGTGGCGGTGAGCGTGGAAGACATAGAGCGGGTGGTGCGCCAGTTCACCGGAGCTGTCCGGCAGGTACCACCCATGCACAGTGCCTTGAAGAAAGACGGGAAGGCGCTGTACGAGTACGCCCGCGCGGGCATTGAGGTGGAACGTGCGCCGCGTGATGTGACGATTTACGCTTTGCGCGTGTTGGAAATGCCCTCGCAGGCGGCCCCGCATGCGTTAAAGATTGAGGTGAGCTGCAGCAAAGGCACTTACATCCGCACCTTGGGTGAGGACATGGGTGAGGCGCTGGGTTGCGGTGCGCACTTGAGCGCACTTCGGCGCACCCGTACCGGTGGCTTTGGGCAAACCCAGTGCGTGGGCCTGGAGGCTTTAGAAGCCATGACGGACGGACAGCGCCTGGGGTTGTTGCTGCCCGTGGACGCGTTGCTGGAAGGTCATCAGCGCGTCACTCTGGAGAGCGAGAGTGCAGCACGGTTTTTGAGCGGTGTGCGTCGGCGGGGGCAATGGCCTGACGCCGATCCGGTGGCGGTGTACGCCGCTGCACCGCCTGCGCTCTTGGGTACGGGCCGCGTGGTGGCCGGGGAATTGATACCGGTGCGGCTTTTGAGTCCGCTGGACATTGGTGAGGTACAGGCGCAAAGCACAGCGCTGGCCCAAGCAGGCATTACGAATTGAAATTTGAATCTGTTGAAAGAAAGTGAAACATGAGTAGCAAGCAAATCCGCAACATCGCCATCATCGCCCACGTCGACCATGGCAAAACCACCATGGTCGACCAGCTCCTGCGCCAGTCGGGCACCTTTGCCGACCACGAAAAAGTGGTCGACACGGTGATGGACAACAACGCGATTGAAAAAGAGCGTGGCATTACGATTTTGGCCAAGAACTGTGCCGTGACCTGGGAAGGTACGCACATCAACATCGTCGATACCCCCGGACACGCCGACTTCGGCGGTGAAGTCGAGCGCGCGCTGTCCATGGTGGACGGCGTCGTGCTGCTGATCGATGCGCAAGAAGGTCCCATGCCGCAAACGCGTTTCGTCACCAAAAAGGCCCTGGCCTTGGGCCTCAAGCCCATCTTGGTGGTGAACAAAGTGGACAAGCCCGGTGCGCGCCCCGACTTCGTGGTCAACGCCGCTTTCGACTTGTTTGACAAGCTCGGCGCCACCGACGAGCAGCTTGATTTCCCCGTCGTGTACGCGTCTGGTATCAACGGCTGGTCGTCGATGGAAGAGGGCGCGCCTGGTGAGCAATGGGGCCCCGATATGTCGGCCCTGTTCAACACCGTGCTGGCGCACGTGCCGTCGCAAAAAGGCGACCCTGCAGCACCTTTGCAGCTGCAAATTTCCGCACTCGACTTCTCCACCTTCGTGGGCCGCATTGGCGTGGGCCGCATCAGCCAGGGCACGATCAAGCCCATGATGGACGTGGTGGTCATGGAAGGCCCGGATGGCAAACCCGTCAAGGGCCGCGTCAACCAGGTGCTGACGTTTCAGGGTCTGGAGCGCGTACAAGCCACCGAAGCCGGTCCCGGCGAGATCGTGCTGATCAACGGCATTGCGGACATCGGCATCGGTGTCACCATCACCGACCCCACCAACCCCGCTCCGCTGCCCATGCTCAAGGTGGACGAGCCTACGCTGACCATGAATTTTTGCGTCAACACCAGCCCGCTGGCCGGTCGCGAAGGCAAGTACGTCACCAGCCGCCAGATCTGGGACCGCCTGCAAAAAGAGCTGCAGCACAATGTGGCGCTGCGCGTCAAGGAAACCGACGAAGAAGGTATCTTCGAAGTCATGGGCCGCGGCGAGTTGCACCTGACCATCCTGCTGGAAAACATGCGCCGCGAAGGCTACGAGCTGGCAGTTTCCAAGCCCCGCGTCGTGTTCCGCGATGTCAATGGCGAAAAGCACGAGCCTATCGAGTTGGTCACTGCTGACATCGAAGAGCAGCACCAAGGCGGCGTGATGCAAGCCCTGGGCGAGCGCAAAGGCGAGCTGGTGAACATGGAGCCGGACGGCCGTGGACGCGTGCGTTTGGAATACCGCATTCCGGCGCGTGGCTTGATCGGTTTTACCAATGAGTTTTTGAACTTGACCCGTGGTTCAGGCCTGATTTCCAATATCTTTGACCGCTACGAAGCGCACAAGGGCGACATCGGCGGTCGTAAAAATGGCGTGCTGATCTCCATGGACGCGGGTGAAATTTTCACCTACGCCCTGGGCAAGTTGGATGACCGCGGTCGTATGTTTGTCAAACCCAATGACCCGGTGTACGAAGGCATGATTGTGGGCATCCACAGCCGCGACAACGACCTCGTGGTGAACGCCACCCGCACCAAGCAGCTCACCAACTTCCGTGTGAGCGGCAAGGAAGACGCGACCAAAATTACGCCGCCGATTGAGTGCACGTTGGAATATGGCGTGGAATTCATTGAGGACGATGAGCTGGTGGAAATCACGCCCAAGTCCATCCGTCTGCGCAAGCGCCACCTGACTGAGAGCGAGCGCAAGCGCGCCGGACGTTAAAGTCTGGACGGCGCTTGCCGTCTTGGCGCGACGCTGGTCGCACGCTGCAGCGCCCCTTGGGGCGCTGTTTTTTTGTATGGTGTGGGCGCTTAAGTACTGCCTGCAATAAGGATGGACAAACGCGATGTCAGAATTTTTGATCACCGAAGTGCTCGGCCAAGTCGGATGCATCACCCTGAACCGGCCTAAAGCGCTCAACGCGCTGAACCTGGACATGGTGCGCGGGCTCACGGCCACGCTGCTGGCCTGGGAACACGACCCGGCCATCGCCGCAGTGGCCATTCGCGGCTCGAACAAGCTGGGTCATTTCGGCAGCTTTTGCGCCGGTGGTGACATCCGCTTCTTCCACCAGGCGGCATTGGCGGGCAACCCGGCACTTGAAGATTTCTTCACCGAAGAATATGCGCTCAACCACCTGATTCACCACTACCCCAAACCCTACATCCCCTTTATGGACGGCATCGTCATGGGCGGGGGCATGGGCATCAGCCAGGGCACACGCTACCGGATCGTCACCGAGAACACCAAGATGGCCATGCCTGAGACGCATATCGGCCTGTTTCCGGACGTGGGCGGAGGCTACTTTTTGAGCCGCTGTCCCGGCAGCACCGGCGAGTGGCTGGCCCTGACGGGCGCCACACTCAACGCAGCAGGCGCCATGGAGCTCGGCCTGGCGGACTACTGCTTCCATGCCACAAGCCTCGATGCGGCCTGGTCGGCGCTGGGCCGCGTGGACTTCGGCACCGCGCAGGGCCTGAACGCGTGGCTGGCCGCGTTTTCGGTCGCTGCAGCAGCAGCCAGCGGGGTGGAACGCGAAGCGATTGACCGCGTTTTCTCGCTCACCACGGCGGTGGATGTGGTGCACGCCCTGGAAGCGGCACCGGACGCCTGGAGCCAGCACATGGCAGTCACCCTGCGCCACCGCTCGCCCTTGATGCTGCACGTGGTGCTCGAGCAGGTGCGACGCGCCCGCAGCATGGGATTAGGCGAAGATTTGCGCATGGAGCGCGACATGGTGCGCCACTGCTTCTACACCGCACACTTAGCGCGCAGCGGTGTGGCCAGCGAAACCGTCGAAGGCATTCGCGCCCTGGCGGTGGACAAAGACCAGCAGCCCTGCTGGAACCCGGCCCGTGTGGAAGATGTGACGCCCGAGATGGTGGCCCCATTCTTTGACAGTCCCTGGCCTGCGTGCGCGCATCCACTGCGCCAATTGGTCTGAAGCGCATGCAGCGCGGCCTGGCCCCATGCAGTGGCGCCAGCCAACCGTGGCTAGCGGTGGTGGACTTTCATCGCGCGCTCGACTTCGCGCTTGCCTTCGCGGTCCTTGATGGTGTCGCGTTTGTCGTGTTCGGCCTTGCCCTTGGCCAGGGCAATTTCGCACTTGATCTTGCCGCCCTTCCAGTGCAGGTTGATGGGCACCAGGGTGTAGCCTTTTTGCTCGACCTTGCCGATCAGGCGCTCAATCTCAGCCTTGTGCATGAGCAGCTTTTTGGTTCGCACTTTGTCCGGGCTGATGTGGCTTGACGCGGTGTTGAGCGGGTTGATCTGCAGCCCGATCAAAAACAGCTCTTTATTGCGCACCAC
>CANFNE010000031.1 GCA_947448105.1 Burkholderiales bacterium | reverse complement strand
GCCAAAAACGCGGTGCTCAACCAGGTCGAGTACGTGGTGCTCGACGAGGCCGACCGCATGCTCGATATCGGTTTTTTGCCCGACCTGCAGCGCATCCTGAGCTACCTGCCCAAGCAGCGCACCACGCTGCTGTTTTCGGCCACCTTCTCGTCCGAGATCAAGCGCCTGGCCAGCAGCTACCTGCAAAACCCGGTCACCATCGAAGTGGCCCGTTCTAACGCCACGGCCTCGACTGTGGAGCAGCATTTCTACAGCGTAGGCGAAGACGACAAGCGCCGCGCACTGCACCACATCCTGAATACGCGGGGCATGAAACAGGCCTTTGTGTTTGTGAACAGCAAGCTCGGCTGCGCCCGTTTGGCGCGCTCTTTGGAGCGCGAAGGTCTCAAAACCGCTGCACTGCATGGCGACAAAAGCCAGGACGAGCGGCTCAAGGCGCTCGAAGCCTTCAAGAGCGGCGAAGTGGACTTGCTGGTCTGCACCGATGTGGCCGCGCGCGGCCTGGACATCAAGGACGTGCCAGCCGTGTTCAACTTTGACATTCCCTTCAACGCCGAAGACTACGTGCACCGCATTGGCCGCACCGGCCGCGCCGGCGCCTCGGGCCTGGCGGTGAGCTTTGTCGGCGGCAAGAACGACGCGCGCCTGATGGCCGACATCGAGAAGCTGATCAAGGTCAAGATCGAACTCGAAGCCGTGGAGTTTGAAGAGAACCTGCCGGATATCCGCGCCCAGGGCCGCATCAATGACGGACGGCGCATGTACAGCGAAGGCACACAAGACGACTCCCGCCGCGCCCCGCGCACCAGTAGCGGCAGTGTGCGCGACGTAGCGCACGAGGGCCAGTTTGCCCGCCCCGCCCGCGACGAACGCGCGCCCCGTCGCGACTACACCCGCCCGCCTGCCGCGCCGCGCGATCCGTTTTTTGACAAGCCCTACGAGCCCAGCGCAGCGCCCGAGGCCGCCCCGTCTTGGGAATCGGCACCACGCACCGGCGCACGCAGCATTTCGGCCAACATCAAGCCCAAGCGCCGCGTTGCAGCCTTGTTCAAGGCGGAATAGGCGCGAGGGGCGCGGCGCCTGCGCGCGACGCCTCGGGGTTCGGGGTTTGGGCCAGCAGGGCCCCGGACTTTTTGTTTGCTGCGTTTTCAGAGCCTGCCTGGTTTTTGCGCGGCTTCGCAGTGCACTTGGTGCAGCGTCCAGTCCAAGGGTCCCGCGGCTTGCTGCGGGTCTAGCCGCAGTGCGCTCAGGCAGCCACCCCACACGCAGCCGGTGTCCATCGCCAGCACATCGCGCCGAGCCAGCGGCCCCAGGGTGGACCAGTGGCCGAACACCACCGTTTCTTGCGCTGTACGCCGCCCCGGCACCTCAAACCAGGGCATGAAGCCGGCGGGCGCCTGGCCCGGGCCCTCCTTGCTTTCAAATTCCATGCGCCCTTGCGCGTCGCACAAGCGCAGCCGTGTGAGGGCGTTGACGATGACGCGCAGGCGCTCGGCTCCGCGCAGCGCGTTGCTCCATTGCGCAGGCGTGTTGCCGTACATGGCGCTCAGAAAGCTGCCGTAGGCCGGCGCGCGCAGCGCGTCTTGCACCTCGGCGGCCAGTGCCAGGGTCTGGTCGGCGCTCCAGTCGGGTAACACGCCGGCGTGCACCAGCAAGAGCCTGTGGCCCGCTACGCTGATGGAGTGCGCCAGGGACTGCTGGCGCAGCCAGTGCAGCAGCACGCCCCGGTCGGGCGCGTCCAGAACTGCGTCCAGCGTGTCCCCACGGCCCTGGCCCCGCACGCCGTGGGCAATCGCCAGCAAATGCAGGTCGTGGTTGCCCAGCAGGCAGTGCGCCGTGCCGTCGAGCGCCTTCAGGCGGCGCAGCACGCCCAGCGAATCCGGCCCGCGGTTGACCAGGTCGCCCAGCAAATAAAGCGTGTCGCGGCTCGCGGAAAAAGCGATGTCGTCCAGCAGCCGCCCCAGGGCGCTGTTGCAGCCCTGCACGTCGCCAATCAAGTAAAGTGCCATGTGTTCATTTTCGCGCCAGTTCCATGGAATTTTTGCTGATCGTTTTTTTGACGCTGCTCAATGGCGTGTTTGCCATGTCCGAGCTGGCGCTGGCCGGCAGCAAACGTGCGCGTCTGGCGGCCTTGGCCGAGGCCGGTAACCGTGGGGCCAAGGCGGCTTTGGAGTTGCTGGGCAACCCCAACCAGTTTTTGTCCACGGTGCAGGTGGGCATCACCTCGATTGGCGTGCTCAACGGCATTGTGGGTGAGGCTGCGTTCAGCGACGGGGTGGCCGCCTGGCTGCAGACCTGGGGCACGTCGGAGAAGGCCGCTGCCATCTCGGCCACCGCGCTGGTGGTGACGGCGATCACGTTCACCACCATTATTTTTGGCGAGTTGGTGCCCAAGCGCATCGGCCAGTTGCACCCGGAGACGGTGGCCTGCTGGGTGGCGCGGCCCATGCTCTGGCTGGCCACGGCGGCCAAGCCCTTTGTGAAGCTGCTCTCCAGCACCACGGCGGGCACGCTCAAGCTGCTGCGCATTGACACCACGGCCTCGCGCGCGGTGACCGAGGAAGAGATCTCAGCCAGTCTGGAGGAGGGCGTGGACGCTGGTTTGATCGAGGAGCACGAGCACCAGATGGTGCAAAACGTGTTTCGCCTCGATGAGCGGCCGCTGACCTCGCTCATGACGCCGCGCACCGATGTGCAGTGGCTCGACGGTGCCGACACCGTGTCGCACAGCCTGGCCCTGGCGGCTACGGGCGGCGGCAAAGGCGCGCACTCCTGGTACCCCGTGTGCCGGGGCTCGCTGGACGATGTGGTCGGCGTCATCAGCGTGGCACAGCTGCTGGACCTGCGCGCGCAGCCCGACGCACCCATTAGCGCGCACGCCGCGCCTGCTGTTTTTGTTCCCGAGACCCTGAGCGGCATGGAGTTGCTCGAGCAGTTTCGCCTGCAGTCCGGGCGCCTGGTGTTTGTGGTGGACGAATACGGCGTGGTGCAAGGCCTGCTCACACCGCGCGACTTGCTGGAAGCCATCACCGGCGAGCTGCAGATGGGTGCACAAGCGGACGCCTGGGCCACGGAGCGCGAGGACGGTAGCTGGTTGCTCGACGGCGTAATGCCCTTGGGCGAGCTCAAGGCGCGGCTGGATATGGACGAATTGCCGGCCGAAGAACGTGGGCGCTACAACACGCTGGCGGGCTTGCTGATGTCCATCTCCGGGCGATTGCCGCGTCTGGGCGAACGCATTGAATGCCAGGCCTGGACCTTTGAAGTCATCGACCTGGACGGCCGGCGCGTGGACAAGGTGCTGGCGGTGCGCAGTAAGGTGACGGACGAGGCGGTTTGAATCGCCAGTGGCAGGCCTGCTGCGCCTTTAGGCCTGCCCAGCCAAGCGGTAGGCCAGCCAACCCAGCAGCTCGTGCAAGAGCAAGGCCCATTTGCGGCTGCCGCGCAGCAGCGAATATTCGGTCCACGGCGTGTGGCTGCCGGTAGCAAAGTCCACGGCATAGGGCGTCACGTTCCAGCCGGCTTGTTCGAAGGTGGCGAGCGCCCGGCGCATATGCCAGGCGGAGGTCACCAGGAGCCAGGGCTGCTTGGGGTCAACACCGGGCAGGCGGGCGCTAAAAACTGCGTTCTCAAAAGTAGTGCGGGAGCGGTCTTCCACCCGCAGGCGTTCGGGCGGCAGGCCCATGGATGCGTAAAAAAGCCGGGCACGCGCGGCTTCGGACAGGCCCTGGCCCAGCAGCTCGCCTTCGCCACCGGTAAACAGCAGTTGCAGTGCGGGGTTTTGGCGCAGCAGCGCCAGCGGCACGAGCATGCGCTCGGCCGCGCCATTGAGGGCCACCTGACTGCGGCCTTCCCACATGTGCGAGGGCTCCAGCGCGCCACCGAGCACGACCACGCCTTGGAAGGCCTGCACTTGCTGCGCCGTGGGCGGGTGGCTGTAGGGGTCTTCCAGCCGACGCAGCAGCGCATCGGGCAGCGGCTCCCAGCCTTGGATGAGCAGCAGGAACAAGGCCAGCCACAGCATGCGCAGGCCCCATCGGCCTTTGCCCGGTTGCGGTGCGCCGGACTGCGCTTTCTCCAGCAGCACCAGGCCCGCCAGCACCAGGGCAGCGATCCAGGCCAGCGGCTCGGTCAAAAAAACCAGCAGCTTGGACGCCAGAAACATGCAGCGCCTTAGACCACTTTGGCGCTGGGGCGCGCGGCCATGCGGTCGCGCCAGTCTTGCAGAGCAGCCAGGCCCAGGTCTGATGGGCTGAATTTGAGCAAGGCGCGCCCGAACTCCAGCGCGCAAAAGGCGGTGATGTCGGCAATGGTGAAACGCGGCCCGGCCATCCAGGCCTGCGTTTGCAGCAGCTGGTCAAACACCTTGGCGGCTTCTTTGACCTTGCCGGTCTGCGAGAGGCCAAAGTCGGCAAACTGGGGTGACTCCAGGGGCGCCAGGCCGGGGTGCGTGTGGCGCACGCCGTTGGCGATGCCCAGCAGCAGCGACCATTCCACGCGGCGGTCGGCCATTTCAATAAAGGCCCGCTCGTCAAAGTCGGCGCCCATCAGGTTGGTTTCGGGGTACAGGCCTTCCAGGTAGCTGCAAATGGCGCGGGTTTCGGTCAGCACCCGGCCGTCGTCGAGTTCCAGCGCGGGCACCTTGGCCAAAGGGCTTTTGGCGCGAAAGGCCGCGCCAAAGTGTTCGCCCCCGTTCAGGTCCACCGGCACCAGGGCGATGCCGCTCACGCCTTTTTCGGCCATGAACATTTGTACCCGGCGGGGGTTGGGCGCGCGCGGGGCGTAGTAAAGCTTCATGGGACAGGCCTCGGTATGAAAGGGCAGGGAAATCAGTCGGCCAGCACGCGGCAGGCGTGCAGCAGGGCGCGGGTTTTGAGCGCCTCGGCGCGGGCTGCCGCGGCAAAGCCGGTGCCGCTGTCGGCGTAGATGATGGCGCGCGAGGAATTGACCACGATGGGCGCCTGTGTGCTTTGCGCGTTGCCGCGCCAGCCCGCGCGCACTGTGGCCGCCGCGTCGCCGCCTTGGGCGCCTACGCCGGGAATGAGCAGTGGCAGTGTGGGAGCCAGGGCGCGCACGCGTTCAATCTCGCAGGGGCGGGTAGCGCCCACCACCAGGCCGAGCTGGCCGTTCTGGTTCCAGGGCCCTTGGGCCAGAGACGCAATGTGTTCAAACAAGGCTGGTTGGCCCGGCAGGTCGGCCAGGCGCTGGTTTTGCAGGTCGTCACCGCCGGGGTTGGAGGTGCGGCACAGCAAAAACGCGCCCTTGCCGTGGTATTTCAAATACGGTTGCACCGAGTCCCAGCCCATAAAGGGCGAGAGGGTGACGGCGTCGGCGCCATAGCGCTCAAAGGCTTCAATCGCGTACTGCTCGGCGGTGTTGCCAATGTCGCCGCGCTTGGCGTCCAGAATCACCGGCACGCGGGGCGCGACCTGGCGCAGGTGCGCCATCAGGCGCTCGAGCTGGTCTTCGGCGCGGTGGGCGGCAAAGTAGGCAATCTGGGGTTTGAAGGCGATGGCCAGGTCGGCTGTGGCCTCGGCAATCGCCGCGCAAAAGTCAAAAATCTTGGAAGCGTCACCGCGCCAGTGCAGGGGAAACTTGGCCGGATCAGGGTCCAGGCCGACGCAAAGCAAGCTCTGGTTGTGGCGCTCGGATGCGCCGAGTTTGTCGATAAAAGTCATGGCGCATTGTAGGCAAGCGCCCGGCGCAGACCGTCGCGGCAAAGACAACGCAAACCGGCCCCGGCAAGAGGCCGCGCGTACTTATTTTCCGAAAGGCGCCTTGGTGAACTTGGCGCAAATGCCCTTGAGCATGTGGCGCCGCGTGCCGTCCTTGAAGGTCAGGGTTTGCACAAAGGCGCCGTCGCTCAGGTCCAGGGTGAACTCTTCCTGGGTGATCATCTGGCCAAAGCGCTCAAACATGGCGGGGCGGCTGACAAAGGCCTTGGTGCCTTCCATGCGCAGCGCGCCCTTGCGCGACTCGGAAATCGTGTACTCGCCCTGGTACCAGCCCGATTTGGACTCAGGCTCCAGGCCCACGACCATGATGTCCGAATACACCTTAGGCTCGGAGTTGAGCGCGCCCTGGGGGGTGGAGATGGTCACTTCGCAAACGAAGTTGCCGCCTTTTTTGCCCAGCATATTGGGCCCGTCCAACTCGCCGTCACGCCCCCCGCTTACTTGCGGGCTGAGGTGAATCAAGCCCATCTCCACCGCACCCCAGCCCATGGCCAGCGCCAGCAGCAGGGTGAACAGCGCAGTCAAGACAATCGTCGTGAGGGAAGATTTTTTTTGCATGGGAGCCTTGGGGCGGTTAAGGGGCAAAGTGCCTTAATTGGTCGTTATCTCGCGGCCATTGAGCTCTTGCACCGGACGCGCATTGCGCTTAAAGGGGAATGCTGCAACCTGTTCCTTGGCCACGTTGACGGTGGACTTCAAGATAAAGAAGCGCACGCCCTCGGTGCACGGCGGCGTGGTGAGCGAGCCTTCGTAGCTGTAGAAATCAAACTCGCGCGGCAGCAGATTGGCCGGGTTGAAGTTCACGCCTTCGGGCGCCACTTCAGGGCCTTCTTCCATTGGCATATTGGCCCACAGGGTTTTGATGCCCGGGTTTTCATTGCCTTCCTTGAGCAAGACGCCCAAGACTGCGAGCTTGCCTTCGGCGCTCTTATGCACAAAGTGCACCACCATGGCCATGGGCTTGCCGTCAATTTTTTCTTCGCTAGGGCGGTGAAAGTGGAACTGCAGCAGCTCATGCGCCACGCCGTCGATGCGGATCTTGCTGCCGGGCACCACGTTGACCTGGATGGTGTGGCCGTTGTTGATCATCTTCAGCGGGCCTTCCTTGTAGTCGGTTGTCACCACCACGCGCGACTTGACGAAGGGGCCACGGATGTCCAGGGGCGACTGTGATTTGCCTTTGGCGCAGGTGGGGAACTCTTTGCCCCAGCGCTCGGGGCCCATGTCACCCTCGTAAGACCAGTGAACCGCGTGTTTTTCGGGGGCTTTTTTGTCATCGGATTTGCCGTGGCCGTCGTCCTTGGCATGGTCGTGGCCATCGTCCTTGCTGTGGCCGTCTTTGGCGGCGGCTTTGTCACCGTGGCCACCTTTTTCGGCCTTGTCACCCTTGTCACCTTTGGCGCTCTTGGGAATGCAGTCGGCCATGACAGCCACTTTTTCGCCAGCGGCAGACAAAGCGATCTGGGCGGCGCAAATGGTGTTTTTGCGGTCGCCCAACTCCGACATTTGCAGTGCTTTGCGGAAGGACTCGATGGCGGCCGGGTCTTCTGCGCCCTTGGTAAGCATGCGCAACGCGCCCAGGCCCACCTGGCGTTCGGCCGACAGGTTCTTTTGTGATTTGTAGGCGGCTTCCAGGTCGGCCAGGGTCGCACCATTGGCCATGGCCGCTTTCACTGCGGCGAGCTGCTGCGCCTGGCCTTCCAGGGGTGCCATTTCTTCGCGCAGGGTCGCCATTTCTTCTTCGGCGGCCTTGATGGCGGCTTCCTTCTCGGCGACAGCCTTGGTCGCTTCTTCCGAAGCTGCCTTGAGCTCGGTCAGCTGGCCCGTGGCTTTTTGGTTGCCTTTAAAGTTGGTCCAGCCAAAGGCGCCCGCGCCCACCAGGGCCAGGGCCAAAATAACTTCAATGATGGTTCTTTTCATGGTGCTTCTCGGTTTACGCGATCAAGGGGAAAGGGGGAAGGGAAAGTGGGAAGGGACGGGGCCGTCGTTGGGTATCGGCAGCAAAGGAAAAAGTTTGAGGCCTCACTGGTCACCCCGGAAGGAAATACCGCTGCCCGTGCTGTCGGTGAGTATGAGCTCGAGGCGTTTCGTTTTGCCGGACACGGGGGAGGCGTGGATGAAGCCGATGCCGGACATGGAAACCGTGCTCCCGCCGTTGCGGGAAACCCGACCGCAGGTCGTGCTGTCACCACTGATTTGCAGGCTTGCGCCGTAGTAGGGGTTGTTGGTCGTTGATTGGGGCGTGAGTTGCAGCGCCAGCGCACAGGTGGCGTAACTGCCACCGCTTGTGAGTGTTCCTGCGTCCGAAAAACCGAAGTTTAGGTTCGTATCTGCGCGGCTTTGGCTGTCTTTTAAGTCGCCCACCCAGTTTCCGCCAATACCGGTTAGAGTGGTGATCGTGGTGGGGGAAAAGCTTGCCGGTTGGCTATTAGCGAGGCTGATGCCAGACAAATCAATGTGGTAACTCTGCGAAGAGCTGCCAGAGATCGTGGCGCTGCCACTGGTCACAGCGTTGAACTGCGATGCCTTAAGTGGCGAGATCGTGGCCGAACTCGTACTGGTGACCGCTACCGTGCCGGTGTAGATGTCAGGGTACACGCTGGCGTCGCTCGTCTTCAAAAAATACAAGCCATACCATGCGCCTGCCGGTGTCAGAAAGCTCACGAAATCGCTGGTGAAGGGATTGCCTGTGTAAGTCACGCTGCCCTGGTAGGCCCCCGCCATCGCCAGGCTCGCCGCACCGTTCCCGCCAGCGTTCGGCGAATCGCCGCCCCCGTTGTTGCTCGCGCTGCTGCTTTGCCCCCCGCACGACGACAGCAGCGTGCCGGCCACCACGCAGGCCAAGGTCGCCCAGCGCAGCCGGGTGCTTGGGGTGGGAGAGGGCTGGGTGTAGTGGGTCATGGGTTGATCCATCCGGCTTGCAGCCAGTGGCAGTAGCCCGGGCTGTAGGGCCAGGCAATGTGGTGTACGCGCGTGCCTGCGGGGAACACCTGGTCTGTCAGGTGGTCCAGCCATTCGCCTTGTGCGTGCAATTGGCGGCTAAAGCGGCCCAGGGCCACGGGCCGGGCAGCGCCCTGTGCTTGCTGTGGGGCGGGTGGTTGCACGCTTTGCTGCATGGCAGGCACGCTGGCGTTGCTGGCGCGGCCGGAGATGTGGCTTTGTGTGCGGCCAGAGAATGCGTCATGCACGCTGCCCCAGCGCCGTCCGTGCATGCGGGTGGTGATGGTCTCAATGCGGCGGCTGGCCTCTTCCACCGACGGGGTGTGAAAGCGCAGCTGGCCCAGCACGTTGTCAAACAGCACCAGGGCGCGCGGATGGGCGTGCAGCACGGCGTCGAGGTCGCCCAGGGCGTCGGCTGTCTTGCATTGCAAGTCGGTACGGGAGGCGCGCAGCGCCGCGCCGTGGCGCAGCCGGAACATGGGTGCGGCCCAGCGGTCCAGGTCATAGGTGGTGACGGTTTGAAAGCCTTGCAGCCAGGCCGAGGGCACCATCCAGCCCGCACTTGCGCCCACGATCACGAGTTCGCAAGAGGCATCTTTTGCAGGCGGCATCTGGTCCAGCCACTGCGCGATGTCGGCGCAGGTGGCACGCCACTGCGCCTGGTGGCGCCATGCGTGCCAATGCCAGAACAGGCCGCCGGAAGGGTTCATGCGGCGCGGGCCTGGTTGAATTGCAGCATGCCGAGTTCGTCCATGCTGCGTTGCTCGCGCTTGTTGGTGTACTTTTGTACCGCAAGGCGGTCGTTCTCGGTGAGGGTTTTCATCTTCAGGCGTTCGGCTTCGGCCTGCAGCATACGGTGTGCCAGGGTTTGCAGGTGCAACTGCGAGGTGCCGATATCGCGTTCCACCCGCTCGCGCAGCGTCAAAAGCTGCGACATGAACTGGCGCTGGTTCATGGCGTCGGACATGCCTTTGGACGTGTCGGCGGCTGCGGTCTTGGCCCGGTACTCTTCGTAGAGATGCTCCAAACGCTGCTGGCTGGCCAAAAGCGAGTCGCGCAGCTGTTCGGCCTGCACCATCTCAGCGCGCAGCTGGGTGATTTTTTGTTCGGCCTTGCCTTCCAGGGCGGACCAACAGGCGCGGATTTTCATCGGACTATTCCTTGGGCGGGGTGTTGGGGTGCAGTTTGTTGCATGGCGCTTATTGCTCCATCAGCACGCGCAGGTCGTTGCGGCAGTTGCCTTCTTCGACGCCGCTGTACATGTCCTGGCGCAGGTAATGCTCCATGGCCTCGCGCAGCAAAATAGCCTGGTCGATCTCGGGGTTGGAGCCGGCCTGGTAGGCGCCCACCTGAATCAGGTCGACGTTTTGCTGGTAGAGCGACCACAGGCGGCGAAAGCGGTTGGCCAGCTTCAAGTCGGTGGGTGAGAGCAGGTTTTGCATCACCCGCGAGATGGAGCCGGTCAGGTCGATGGCGGGGTAGTGCGCGGCGTCGGCCAGTTTGCGCGAGAGCATCACCTGGCCATCGAGCGAGGCGCGGGCAATGTCCACAATCGGGTCGTTGCCGTCGTCGCCTTCGGCCAGCACCGTGTAGATGGCGGTAATCGAGCCAAAGCCGTGGCGCCCCACACCAGCGCGTTCAATCAGGTTGGGCAAGAGCGCAAACACCGAAGGCGGGTAGCCCTTGGACGTGGGCGGCTCGCCAATGGCCAGGCCCACTTCGCGCTGGGCGTGGGCCACGCGGGTCAGGCTGTCGACCAGCATGAGCACGTCTTTGCCCTGGTCGCGAAAGTATTCGGCCACCACGTGGGTCAGGTGCGCGGCCTTGAGGCGCAGCACGGGCGACACATTGGCCGGGGCGGCAATCACCACGGCTTTGGCCAGACCTTCGGGCCCGAGTGTTTCGGTGATAAACGCCTGCACCTCGCGACCGCGTTCGCCAATCAGGCCAATGACCACGATGTCGGCCTTGGTAAAGCGCGTGAGCATGCCCAAGAGCACGCTCTTGCCCACGCCGGAACCCGCTACCAGCCCCACGCGCTGGCCGCGCCCCAGGGTGAGCAAGCCGTTGATGGCCTTGACGCCTACATCAAGTACCTTGTTAATGGGGCCGCGCTCCATGGGGTTCAGGGGCAGCCCCAGGAGCCCGAGTTTGGTGGTGCAGGCAGGCTTGGGTTTGCCGTCCAGTGGCTCGCCCTGGGCGTCGATCACGCGGCCCAGCAGTTCTTCGCCTAGGAGTGCGTGGCCGCTTTCGCTCAGCACCCGGACTGAGGCGCCCGGGCCAATGCCCACAGGCTCGGAAAAAGGCATGAGGTAAATCGTTTTGTCGGCAAAACCGACCACTTCGGCTTCAATGCGGTGGCCGGCCTGACCGACCACTTCGCAGCAGGCACCCACCGGCGCCATGATGCCGCGCGCCTCCAGGCGCAAGCCCACCAGGCGCACCAGCGTGCCGCTGCGCGCAGGGCGCGGGCTGCGCAGCTGCGCAAGCGCCTGGTCGACTTCGGCGTCCAAGTTAAACATGGTCTTCTGCGTCGCGCAGGATTTCGTCAATCGCCGCTACCGTGTCGTAACCGGCGTCTATGGTTTCGTTGGCGTTGGCGTTGGCGTTGGCCGGGCCGGGCGCCATGCGCGGGCGAGCGTCTTCCACGGCCGTGCCGGGCATGCGGTCGCTGGCAATGCGCTCGGCGCTGAACGCCGTGCTGGCGCGCCAGCGGGGCTCGTCCACGGCCAGGCCACGCGCCAAGGCGCTCAGGCGTTCGCCAATCAGGTCTTCTACCAGCGCGTCGTTGGCACTGGCGCGCACGCTGCCAGGAAGCAGCTTGTCGTTGGGCTGCAGGCGCAGGGCCGAGCCTTCAGCCAGGCCCGAGCGCTCGCGCAGCGCCTGCAGCATGGCCAGGTCGGCCGGGTTGAGCTCTACCAGCACCATCGACTCGTCGTGCTGCGCCAGTTCGTCCACGCAGCGTTGCACCAGGCGCTCAATGGCGCCGCCGTCCAGGGCCAGTTCGGCCAGCACCAGTTGCTCGGCCAGGTGCAGCGCCAGGCGCTTGAGGGGCTCAAAAAAACTTTGCGGATTTTGCTGCAGCAAGGCCAGTGCGTCGGCCAGGGCGTTGACCAGCGCATGGTCGTCGCCCAGCGCTACGCGCAGCTTGTTGTCCATTTCGGATTGCAGGGCGGCTCGGGCCTCGGCCGCGCCTTGGGTACGGCCTTCTTCGCGCGCTTTGGCCAAGGCCTCAGCGGTGGCCACCGGTGTTTCCACCACGGCAGGGGCAGCGGGCGCAGGCACCGCGGCCGCCGCGGGTGTTTCTTTCACCTCAGGTGCCGCAGGCGGTGGCAGCAAATCGGCGGTGGGGATGTCAAAGTCCGTCAGGCCAAACAGGGGTGGGCGCTGGGTGCGCCAGGCATTGGCCACAAAGCCGCTTTCCGGTGCGATCGGGTGGCTTAAGTCGGAGGGTTGCCAGACGCGCGCCGGGCGCACTTCGGGTTTGCGGGCGTCCGCTTGCACGGATGCTGCGCCGTCTTTAGACATAGTCAGCGCCGCCGCCTAGCACCAGGTCGCCGGCGTCGGCCAGTTTGCGTGCAGCGCGCATGATGATTTTCTGCGCCTCTTCCACGTCGGACAGGCGCATCGGGCCCATGGCCTCCATGTCGTCTTTGAACATGCCGCGCGCGCGCTCGGACATATTGCCCAGAAACTTGTCCTTGACCGCGTCGCTGGCGCCTTTGAGGGCTTTCATCATCAGGTCGGGTTCGACATTGCGCATGATGACCTGGATGCCCTTGTTGTCCACGCCCGTGAGGTTCTCGAAGGTGAACATATTGTCTTGAATCTTCTGCATCAGCTCCGGATCCAGCGTTTTGAGGCCGCCCATGACCGAGGCTTCGAGCGCCGTCTTGGTCAGGTTCAAAATATTCGCCGCCGCCTTGATGCCGCCCAGGCTGGACGATTTGGAGGTCGAGTTGGTGGAGAACTGCTTTTTCATGATGGCTTCAAGCTCCACCATGGCCGAGGGCTGCACGGTTTCCAGACTGGCCACGCGCTGCATGATTTCGGCGCGCGACTCGGGCGGCAAAAAGTTAAGCACTTCAGCGGCCACGCCGTTTTCCAGCACCGACAAAATGATGGCTACCACCTGCGGGTGTTCGGCCTTGATCATGTCGGCAATCGAGCGGGCGTCCATCCAGCTCAAAATTTCCAGTCCCTTGCTGCCCTGGCTGGGGTTGATGCGGCCCAGAACGGACGCGGCCTTGTCGTCGCCCAGGGCGCGTTTGAATACTTTTTCCACATAGTCCGAGGTGCCCAGGCCCAGGCTGGTTTGGCGCTTGATCTCTGCCACGAACTCGTCGAGCACAGCATTGACCGCCTCTTGCGAGAGTTCGGCCACCTGCACCATGGCCACGCCCAAGCCCTGGACTTCTTTGGGGTTGAGGTAGCGGATGATGTTGGCGGCTTGCTCTTCACCAAGCAGCAGCATGAGCACTGCGGCGCGCTGGGTGCCGGTCAGGGCGTCCATTTCCCGACGCAAAGCGTCGGTATAGGAAGCGGGGCCGGTCAGTTTGGGGTCGTTGTCTGCCATGTTGAAATCTCGTGATGCCGATCAGCCGGGCTTGATCATGTTCTTCAGTACGCTGGCCACGCGGGCGGAGTCGTCGGAGACGATCATGCGGATCAGCGCGACCTTGTCGTCGTAGGTGTTTGCAGTATCGAGCATCTCGGCAGAGATGGCGGACTTGTTGGACTTCATCTTGGCCTTCATCTCTTCGAGCGTGTCGGCGGCAGACGGCTCGGCATTGGCCGCTTCGGCTGTGGCGGCTGCGGCGGCTTCGAGCGCCAAGGTCTCTTCCTGGGCCAGCTGGATGCTTTCGGCGGCGGCTTGGGCCGCTTCCTTGTCGCGGTTCATCATGTGCATGACCACGGGGCGTACCACAACCATGAGGAAGGCCACGAACATCAGGCCCAAAAAGCCGGACTTGATATTGGTCATGACGGCCTCGTCCTTGTGCCAAGGAATGCTCAGGTCCATGGGCAGGTCCGGCTCAAATTTGGCTTGCACCACGCTGACCACGTCTTTGCGGCCTTCGTCAAAGCCCACCACGCCGCGCACGAGTTCTTGCATGCGCTCCACCTCTTCGGTGGTGTAGGGGTTGGGCTTGGGCGGCTGGTCTTC
>CANFNE010000030.1 GCA_947448105.1 Burkholderiales bacterium | reverse complement strand
CGGTGCAGCACGGAAGCGACCGCATTTTGATGGCCATGAAGCGCGGCTACACCGCCATGGAATACAAGAGCACGGTGCGCAAGCTGCGCGCCATTCGCCCGGACATGGCCATGAGCAGCGACTTCATCGTCGGCTTCCCCGGCGAGACCGAAGACGACTTTGCCAAGATGATGAAGCTCATCGACGACATCGGCTTTGACAACAGCTTTAGCTTTATCTTCAGCCCGCGCCCCGGCACGCCGGCGGCCAATCTGCATGACGACACGCCGCACGAGCTCAAGCTGCGCCGCCTGCAAGAGCTGCAAGCCGCCATCAACGCCAACATCAACCGCATCAGCGAGAGCCGTCTGGGCACGGTGCAGCGCATTCTGGTGGAAGGCGCCTCCAAGCGCGACGCCACCGAACTCATGGGCCGCACCGAATGCAACCGGGTGGTCAACTTTGCCGGCCAGCCCCGGCTGGTGGGGCAGCTGGTGGACGTCAAGATCACCGAGACGCGTACCTATTCGCTGCGCGGCGAAGTGCTGACGACCCAGGACTAAGAAAATGACCATGTCCTTCAAAACCCTGCTGGCGTCTTTGGCGCTGGCCTGTGCCGCCAGCCTGGCCCAGGCCGCCGAGCCCCTGACCACGGTTCCCGCGCTGGACGTGCCGCGCTACATGGGCACCTGGTACGAGATTGCCAAGTTGCCCAACTGGTTCCAGCGCAAATGCACCAGCAGCACCCGCGCCCAGTACAGCCTGCAGGCCGACGGCAGGGTGCAGGTGGCCAACAGCTGCAGGCTGGCCTCGGGCGAATTCGACGACGCCTTGGGTACGGCGCGCCAGATCGGCGCGGCCAACTCGCCCAAGCTCAAAGTGCGCTTTGCGCCGGCCTGGTTGTCCTTTATTCCTGTGGTGTGGGGTGACTACTGGGTGGTCGAGTTGGACGACAACTACCAATGGGCCGCCGTGAGCGAGCCCGGCCGCCAGTACCTGTGGATTTTGTCGCGCAGCCCACGGATGGAGCCTGCCGTCTACGCGGACGTGTTGGCGCGCCTGGCGCGCAAGGGTCTGGACCTGCAAAAACTCGAACTCACCCGGCAGGAAGACTAGGCGCCATGGACACGCTGGCCACCTTGCAAGCTCTGGGCGTTACTTTGCCCAGCCCGGCCTATCTGGCCGGGTCGCTGCTGTTTGGTCTGCTGGGCTATGCCGCCTGGCGGCGGGGTCGGTCCATCGGACATGCGCCCCTGACCTGGGGCGGCGTGGCGCTCATGGTCTACCCGGCAGCGGTGGACGACACGCTGTTGCTCTGGCTGCTGGGCGCGGCTTTGGGCGTTTTCCTGGCCTTGCGCTGGAAGTAAGCCGGCCAGGCCTGCGGGACGGTGGGCCCACATGGTTCACAATCCGGGCCTGCCACACCACGCACTACCTTTTACTTCCATGACCGACGTTTCTTCCACACCCGCCTTGCCCGACCATTTGTCGGTAGACCCGCGCAGCCCGCACCATGTGGCTGCTGTGTTCGAGCACGATATTGGCATCCGCCTCAATGACAAGGAGCGCTTTGACGTGGAGGAATACTGCATCAGCGAAGGCTGGGTCAAAGTGCCGGCCGGCAAGGCCAAAGACCGCCACGGCCGCCCGCTGCTGATCAAGATCAAGGGCCGGGTCGAGGCCTTTTACCGCAGCCCTGCGGCCTGAAGCCGGGTTGTAGCAGCCCCAGGGCGGGGCGTTGCGTGAAGCTGCGGCGGTCTTAGATCCGCATCAAAACGGCATTTTGGGCATGCCCTTCATGCCGCCCATGCGCTTCATCATTTTCATCATGCCCCCGCCGCTCATTTTTTTCATCATGTCCTGCATTTGCTCAAACTCCTTGAGCATGCGGTTGACTTCCTGTACCTGAACTCCGGCGCCCGCAGCAATGCGGCGCTTGCGGGTGGCTTTGATCAGGTCGGGCTTGCGCCGCTCCAAGGGCGTCATGCTGTGGATGATGCCTTCCTTGCGCTTGATGTCTTTTTCGGCCTTGTCCATGTCCACCTGACCGGCCTTGGCCGCCAGCGCTGCGGGCAGCTTGTCCATCAGGCTGGACAGGCCGCCCATTTGCCGCATTTGCTGGATCTGGCCCAAAAAGTCGTTCAAATCAAAAGCCGCACCGCTTTTGACCTTGGCGGCGAGTTTTTGCGCCGCCTCCACGTTCACCCCCGCCGTAACCTGCTCGACCAGGGCCACGATGTCGCCCATACCCAAAATACGCCCGGCGTGGCGCTGGGCGTCAAACACCTCCAGGCCGTCGAGCTTTTCGCTGGTGCCCGCAAATTTGATGGGCGCGCCGGTGACCTGGCGCACCGACAGCGCCGCGCCACCGCGCGAGTCGCCGTCGGTCTTGGTCAGGATGATGCCGGTCAGCGGCAGCGCCTCTTTAAAGGCGCGCGCGGTGTTGATCGCGTCCTGGCCTTGCATGGCGTCCACCACAAACAGCGTTTCCACCGGTTTGAGCGCCGCGTGCAAGGCGGTGATCTCGGCCATCAGCGCCGCGTCAATCGCCAGCCGGCCCGCGGTATCGACCAGCAGCACGTCAAAAAAGTGCTTTTTCGCGTAGTCCAGCGCCGCCAGCCCAATGTCCACCGGCTTTTGGTCGGGCGAACTGGGGAACCACTCGGCCCCGGCCTGGGCCGTCACTGTCTTGAGCTGTTCGATGGCAGCAGGGCGGTAAACGTCGCCGGAGACGGTGAGCACTTTCTTCTTGCGCTTCTCAATCAGGTGCTTGGCCAGCTTGGCCGTGGTGGTGGTTTTGCCCGCGCCTTGCAAGCCGGCCATCAAAATCACCGCCGGGGGCTGGGCGGCGAGGTTGATGTCGCTCACGCCTTCTCCCATGGTCGCAGCGAGTTCCTGGTTGACGATGCTCACCAGCACCTGGCCTGGCTGCAGCGAGCCCAGCACTTCCTGCCCCAGCGCTTTTTCCTTGACCCGGGCAATAAAGTCACGCACCACCGGCAGCGCTACATCGGCCTCTAACAGCGCCATGCGCACTTCGCGCAGCATCTCGGCCACGTTGTCCTCGGTAATGCGCGATTGGCCGCGCAGGGTTTTCACCAGGCGCGAGAGTTTGTCGGTCAGGGCGGAGGCCATAGGGGGAATCCAGTGCGGGGAATGGGAATGAACAGGGGGCTGTGGGGCTGCAGTTTGCGCCCGTGGCCGCAAACGGCACTACGCAAAAGGCTAAACTGTTGCCATGATTTTAGACAGCGCGTCCCCCTTGAGCCTTGGCCTGACGGCCGTGGCCGCGTTTGCCTATGTATGGCCGGCCGTTCGGGTGGGCAGCCACAGCGCGTGGGCCACCCGGTTTTGGGTCGCGCTGGCCTGGCTTAGCCATGGCGCGTTGCTGGGCCTGGGCTTCGTAGACACGCCTGCGCGCTTCGGTTTTGCGCCGGCTTTGTCAGTGACTGCCTGGTTGATTGCTACGAGCTACGCGGTCGAGCGCCAGTTGTATCCGCAGTTGCCTGCGCGCTGGGCGCTGAGCGCCGTGGGCGCCTTGTCGGTGGCGCTGGCGCTGGTCTTTCCCGGCACCGCCTTGCCCGCGAGCGCGTCGGTCTGGATGCCCTTGCATTTGGCCATGGGCGTTTCTTGCTACGGTTTGTTTGGCGTGGCGGTGGTGCACGCCTGGTTCATGACGCGGGCCGAAGCCCGCATGCGCCTGGGCGTGGATACCCAAAGCGGCCTGCCCTTGCTGACGCTGGAGCGCCTGACCTACCGCTTCGTGGCTGCAGGCTTCGTGCTGCTGACGGCCACCTTGCTGGTGGGCTATGGCTTTGGCGATGTGGTCTATGGCCACGCCAAGGCCTGGCGCTGGGACCACAAGACGGTGTTTTCCTTGCTGTCGTGGCTCACCTTTGCCGTGTTGCTGGTGGGACGCTCGCATTTTGGCTGGCGCGGCAAGCGCGCGGTGGTGGTGCTCTACACGGGCTCTGCCTTTTTGTTTCTCGCCTATGTCGGTTCGCGCTTTGTGCTGGAAGTGGTGCTAGGCCGCGCGGCATGAAATACCTTTTGCTGCTGTTGGTGGCTTTGCTGATCATTTGGCAGCTGCGCAGCTACCGCGACCGTGAAGCCCGCAAACGACCACCGCCTGGCGGCAGCGCTGAGCAGCCCATTGACATGGTGGCCTGCCTGGATTGCGGCATGCATGTGGCCGCGTCTGAAGCCGTGTCAGGCCGCCAGGGCAGCTATTGCAGCGCCGCCCACCGCCAGCGCCACGAAGCTTGACCACACCGGCGCGCCCATCCGACGCAGGCGCGCGTGCCTGCCCATCGCCAGCCCTGTGGCACCAAGGCTGGTACACCCCGGCCCAGGCGCAGCCCTCTCCTAACTTTGGTCCGCGCCCGGCGCAGGCCTGCATTGACCTGCTGGTGCTGCATTCCATCAGCCTGCCGCCTGGCGTTTACGGTGGCCCCGAAGTCGGCCACTTGTTTTGCAACCAGCTCGACTGGGACGCGCATCCTTACTTCCAGACCATCCGCGGATTGCAGGTGTCCGCGCACTTCTTTATCCGCCGTGACGGCAGCCTGTGGCAATTTGTCAGTTGCGACGACCGCGCCTGGCACGCCGGCGCCTCGTCCTACCGTGGCCGGGACAACTGCAACGACGACTCTATTGGTGTGGAACTGGAAGGCCTGGAGGGCGACACCTTCACGCCGGCGCAGTACCGGTCTCTGGTCGAACTGCTCGCCGCCGTGGCCAAGCACTACCCGCTGGCCGACGTGGCCGGCCACGAACACATCGCGCCAGGCCGCAAAGCGGACCCAGGCCCCGGTTTTGAATGGAATGCACTGGGCCCCTGTTTGGCGGCCTTGTCCATTCGAGCGCCAGATTCTCAAAAAACTTAGATTTTTTATTTCTTTCGTTTGCAGCAATTAGATTTCGCAAATTTACTGTCGGTAGGCCGACAAAGCCAGCAAACACGCGGTGTTCAGCGGCAAAACGGCCGCCAAGGCCGGTAAATCCTGGCGGTTTTGTTCCGCCAGTCGCATTGGTGCGCCTTTCCAAGGTGATTTTCAGGTGATAAAGCCGGACAACTTTGCTGGCATTGTGGGCCTTCTCCCCTGCACATGCCGGAGCGTGAAATTTCCACTCGCTACACTACCGGTAGTGGCTTGCGTACCCGTCACACACCAGATATAGTGCTTTTTCGTTTTTCTCCCCGGCGCGTGTTCCCGCCCCTGGGGCCCCGGAAAAGCCCATTTTTAATAAAAATACCGATAGCAAAAGGAAACCATGCAAACCCTTACCTCCTTGTCTCCTGCAGCGCCGACCGCCATGATGCTGGGCAGCCATCCGACCGACGCCAGCAGCTCCAGTGCGCTGTCGAGTTACCAGATCATCCGCCGCAACGGCGCCGTGGTCGCGTTTGAACCCAACAAGATCGCCGTGGCCATCATGAAGGCCTCGCTCGCCGTCCATGGCACCCAGGGTGCGGCTTCGGCCAGCGTGCGCGAAAACGTGGACGCCCTGACCCAGCAGGTCATCCGTGCGCTGGTGCGCTCGCGTCCGGGCGGCGGCACCTTCCATATTGAAGATGTGCAAGACCAGGTGGAGCTGGGCTTGATGCGTGTGGGCAACCACGAAGTGGCACGCGCCTATGTGCTGTACCGCGAACGCCGCGCACAAGAGCGCGCCAAGCAAGTGGCCGACGCCACCCCGGCCGCGCCCACCCTGCATGTGATCGACCGCGGCCAGCGCGTGGCGCTGGACCTGCGCGCCATGACGCAGCGCATCGAGACCGCCTGCTTCGGACTGGGCGCAGACGTCAAGGCCGAACCCATCATCGCCGAGACCATGCGCAATCTGTACGACGGCGTGCCCATGGACGAGGTGTTTAAGGCTTCCATCCTGGCCGCCCGCACCCTGATCGAAAAAGACCCCGACTACACCTACGCCACAGCGCGTTTGCTGTTCCACACCATTTCGCGCGAAGTGCTGGGCCGCGACGTGGCCACCGCCGACATGCAGCAGGCCTACGCCGATTACTTCCCCGACTACATCAAAAAGGCCGTGGGCTACGAGCTGCTGGACGAAAAAATGGTGCAGTTCGACCTGGTGCGCCTGGGCGCAGCGCTCAAGGCCGAGCGCGACCTGCAGTTTGATTACCTGGGTCTGCAAACCCTGTACGACCGCTACTTTTTGCACCACCAAAAAAGCCGCATTGAGCTGCCCCAGGCGTTTTTCATGCGCGTGGCCATGGGCTTGTCGCTCAACGAGACTGACCGCGAAGCCCGCGCCATCGAGTTTTACGAGGTGCTGTCGTCGTTTGACTTCATGTCCAGCACGCCCACGCTGTTTAACAGTGGCGGCCTGCGTTCGCAGCTGTCCTCGTGCTACCTGACCACCGTGCCCGACGATCTGGATGGCATTTACGAGTCCATCAAGGAAAACGCCTTGTTGTCCAAGTTTGCCGGCGGCCTGGGCAACGACTGGACCCGCGTGCGCGCCCTGGGTTCACGCATCAAGGGCACCAACGGCGAGTCCCAAGGCGTGGTGCCTTTCCTCAAGGTCGTCAACGACACGGCGGTTGCGGTGAACCAAGGCGGCAAGCGCAAGGGCGCGGTGTGCACTTATCTGGAAACCTGGCACCTGGACATTGAAGAGTTCCTGGAGCTGCGCAAGAACACCGGCGACGACCGCCGCCGCACCCACGACATGAACACCGCCAACTGGGTGCCCGACCTGTTCATGCGCCGGGTGATGGAAAAAGGCCAGTGGACGCTGTTCTCGCCGTCCAACGTGCCCGACTTGCACGACAAGTTTGGCGCCGACTTTGAGAAAGCCTATGTCGCCTACGAGCGGCAGGCGGCCCAGGGCCTGATCAAGCCCTCGCGCGTGGTGGAGGCCGCCGACCTGTGGCGCAAGATGCTCACCATGCTGTTTGAGACCGGCCACCCCTGGATCACCTTCAAGGACGCCTGCAATGTGCGCTCGCCCCAGCAGCACGCCGGCGTGGTCCATTCCAGCAACCTGTGCACCGAGATCACGCTCAACACCTCGGACACCGAAACGGCGGTGTGCAACCTGGGCTCGGTCAACTTGCTGCAGCACATCAAAGACGGCAAGCTCGACCACGACAAGCTCAAGCGCACCATCACCACCGCGATGCGCATGCTCGACAACGTCATCGACATCAACTACTACGCGGTCAAAAAGGCGCGTGACTCCAATATGCGCCACCGCCCGGTGGGCTTAGGAATCATGGCCTTCCAGGACAGCCTGTACGAGTTGCGCATTCCCTACGCCAGTGACGCGGCCGTCGACTTTGCCGACACGTCCATGGAGGCGGTGAGCTACTACGCCTACTGGGCCTCGACCGAACTGGCGCGCGAGCGTGGCAGCTACTCCAGCTTCAAGGGCTCCTTGTGGGACCAGGGCATCTTGCCTTTTGACACCCTGGATTTGCTGTCCCAAGCGCGCGGTGGCTATGTGGAAGTGGACCGCTCCAGCACCATGGACTGGGACGCGCTGCGCCGCAAGATTGCCAAAGACGGCATGCGCAACTCCAACTGTGTGGCGATTGCGCCCACGGCCACCATCTCCAACATCATTGGTGTGGACGCGTCGATCGAGCCTTGCTTTGGCAACCTGTCGGTCAAGTCCAATCTGTCGGGCGAGTTCACGGTGGTCAACAGCTACCTGGTGCGCGACCTCAAGCGCATCGGCCTGTGGGACGATGTGATGGTGATGGACCTGAAACATTTCGACGGTTCCCTGAGCCCCATGGACCGGGTGCCCCACGAGATCAAGCAGCTGTACGCCACTGCCTTTGAGGTGGAAACTCGCTGGCTGGTCGAAGCGGCTGCCCGCCGCCAAAAGTGGATTGACCAGGCGCAGTCGCTCAACATTTACATGGCTGGCGCCTCGGGCAAAAAGCTCGACGACACCTACAAGCTGGCCTGGGTGCGTGGCCTCAAAACCACCTACTACCTGCGCACCATGTCGGCAACGCACGCGGAGAAATCCACGGTGAGCTCGGGGCGCATGAACTCGGTGTCTTCCGAGTCGTCTGCGGCCCCAAGCGCGCGCGCGCCGTCCTTGCTGGAAGCGGCTGCTGCTGCGGCGCAAGAGCAGATGACCCTGAGCGCAAGCGCCGCCACGGATATCAAGTTTTGCGGCGTGGACGACCCGACTTGCGAGGCCTGCCAATAAACCTTGCGGCGCGACACGCGCTGCATCAATTAAATCTGCAATAGGGCGCACAAAAGCTATGAATTGCGTGCGCCTGATCGCATAATCTGCCAACTGGAAAACTCTATGCTGACCTGGGAAGAAGACATCAAACCTGCAGCGCAAAATGTTTTTGCGCGCGACCCCGCCGACGCTTTTTTTGCGCCGCCTGCGAGCCCTAAAGTGGCCGCAGCACCGACCTTTGGTGCGGGCTTTGAGCCAACGACGGCCACCGCCGCCGTGGCATTTGCCGAGGCCTCAAGCCGCCGCGTCAAAGCCTCTGACAAGCGCATCATCAACGGCAAGACCGACGTCAACCAGCTCGTGCCCTTCAAGTACAAATGGGCCTGGGAAAAGTACCTGGCCACCTGCGCCAACCACTGGATGCCGCAAGAGGTGAACATGACGCGCGACATCGCCTTGTGGAAAGACCCCAACGGCCTGACCGAAGACGAGCGCCGCATCATCAAGCGCAACCTGGGTTTCTTTACGACCGCGGATTCGCTGGCGGCCAACAACATCGTTTTGGGCACCTACCGCCACATCACCGCGCCCGAATGCCGCCAGTTTTTGCTGCGCCAGGCCTTTGAAGAGGCGATCCACACGCATGCGTACCAATACATCGTGGAGTCGTTGGGCCTGGACGAAGGCGAAATTTTCAGCGCCTACAACGAAGTCAAATCTATCCGCGACAAGGACCAGTTCCTGATCCCCTTCATTGAAGCGATCATGGACCCGCATTTCCACACCGGCACGCCCGAGACAGACCAGACGCTGCTCAAGTCGCTGATCGTGTTTGCCTGCCTGATGGAAGGTTTGTTCTTCTACGTTGGCTTTACCCAAATCCTGGCGCTGGGCCGCCAAAACAAGATGACCGGTGCGGCCGAGCAGTACCAGTACATCTTGCGCGACGAATCCATGCACTGCAATTTCGGCATCGACCTGATCAACCAGCTCAAGGCCGAAAACCCCCAGCTTTGGACGCCTGAGTTCAAGGCCGAAATCAAGGGCCTGTTCGAACAGGCCGTAGAACTTGAATACCGTTATGCCGAAGACACCATGCCGCGTGGCGTGCTGGGCATGAATGCGTCCATGTTCAAGGGCTATCTGCGCTACATCGCGAACCGCCGCGCCACCCAAATCGGTCTGGAGGCGCTGTTCCCCCATGAGGAAAATCCTTTCCCCTGGATGAGCGAGATGATCGACTTGAAGAAAGAACGCAATTTCTTTGAAACCCGCGTCATTGAATACCAGTCCGGCGGAGCCTTGTCTTGGGACTAAGGTTTTGATTCTGGACTTGCATATTTCACAGCCCCCACTGCACCGGCGTGTGGCGGAGCGGCTGTGGTCCCGAGTTCATGTTGCTGGGACCCTGCCCAACCACATGAATCTCTTTTTGCTGCTGATAGGCAAAAAGTGCTCTTTGTAATCTGATCAAGGAGAAAATTATGGCAACTGCAAAAAAACCAGCCGCAAAAAAGGCTGCTCCCGCAACCAAAGTGGTCGCAAAGAAAGCTGCACCGGCTGCGGCCCCCGCCAAAAAGGCCGTAGCCAAGAAAGCTGCCCCCGCACCCGCTAAAAAAGCGGTCGCTAAACAGGCAGCTCCTGCCAAAGCAGCACCCGCAAAGGCCGCTGTGAAAGCCCCGGCGAAAAAAGTCGCTGCGAAAAAGGCAGCTCCCGCCAAGGCCGCGCCAGCGAAAAAAGTAGCCGCGAAGAAGGCAGCTCCCGCCAAAGCAGCGCCTGCCAAAAAAGTAGCAGCGAAAAAAGCCGCTCCCGCAAAGGCAGCGCCAGCGAAAAAAGTAGCCGCGAAGAAGGCAGCTCCCGCCAAGGCACCAGCGAAAAAAGCGGTAGCGAAAAAAGCCGCGCCAGCGAAAAAAGCGGCACCCGCTAAAGCGGCCGCTCCTGCAAAAAAGGCAGCGCCTGTGAAAAAGGCTGCAGCCCCCGCAAAGAAAGCCGCTGCTAAAAAGCCAGCACCTGCGCCTGCGCAGACGACGCTGAACCCCAAAGCGGCATGGCCTTTTCCAAGCGCGACAAAACCTTAATCGTTTAAGTGCTTGTCTCCAAAGCCCGGCGCCCGCCAAGGAAGCCGGGCTTTTTTACGGGCGCCTGTTCAGCCCTGTCAGGGATAAAAAGCCTGTAGCCGGTAACCCACAACGCGTTGAGTGCTGGCGGCGTCATCCCATTGGATCCACAGCGATGCAGGGACGCCTGCGGCGCCAGGCAAAGTAGTGGTCTTGGCGCCCCAGTCTTGCGGTGCATACACCTTGCGCGCCAGCACCTGGTCGCTTGCGTCGCTCAGGGTGAGTAGCAGCGAAGGCGCGTCAAGCGTCAGTTTGGAGCGGTTGGAGACGGTGGCGCTGAGGTGAAACAGCGCAGGGCCGCTGGTGCTGAAGCTCGCGTCTTCGATGACCACGGCGCTGATCTGGCGCAGCCCGCAGCGTCCCGCAGTGCACAAGGACTGCAGCCAGGCCGTGGCTTGGGGAAATGCGCTGACCCATGAATGGCGCTCCTGCAGACCGATTTGAAGGGCCAGCAAAACCAGTAACGTTCCCACAACCCACGGCCCAGCCTGCGTGCGCGTGCGTGGCATCGCAGGAGACGGGGTGGGGCGTTTCACGGGCGACTGCCTTGGCGCAGGCCTGTTGGGTCCCTGGGCGGCCGATCCTGGTGCGCCGTCTTCGCGGGGTTCGGGCGCGTCGCTGTGTACAGCCTCTTGCTGGTGCGGCAGGGGTGCGTCAAGCTCGAGGGTCTGGGGCGGGGTCGCCGTGTGGGCCTGGGCGATAAAGACTTCCTGGCACATGCCGCAACGAACCCACCCCTGTGCCTCTCCCAACTGCTCCTGCGTCACCAGAAAAGCCGTGGCGCAGCGGGGGCAGTGGGTGTTGAGATGCATGGCGGCTTCCTTGGCTCAGGATGGGACGCGCAGCGGCAGGTTTACAGGGCCGCTGTCATCAGTATCCAGCCCTCTTGGGCGTCGGACACTTCCAACTCGCAGTAGGGTGCATAAGCCTGTTGGAGTTCTTCGGCCTGGCGCTCCAAAATACCGGCCAGCACCAGACGCCCGCCAGGCGCCACATGGGCGCATAGCAGCGGTGCGAGCACCTTGAGCGGCGAGGCCAGGATGTTGGCCAGCACCAGGCCGTAGTGGCCTTGGGCCTGGTCGGGCAGGCCCGCGCTGAGCGTGACCGCATTGGCGCGGGCATTGAGTTCTGTGGACTCCACTGCAGCAGGGTCAATGTCTACCGCCATGACCTGGGCCGCGCCAAACTTGGCAGCCGCAATGGCCAAAATGCCCGAGCCGCAGCCGTAGTCCAGCGCCTGCGCGGGCATGGGGTGCGTCGCAATCCAGCGCAGGCACATACGGGTCGTAGGGTGGGTGCCAGTGCCAAAAGCCAGTCCGGGGTCCAGGCGAATGACTTCGCGCGCGGCCTCGGGCAGCGCGTGCCAGGTCGGCACAATCCAGAACGTGGGCGTGATATCGACCGGGGCGAATTGCGATTGCGTGAGGCGCACCCAGTCTTGGTCGGGTACGGCCGTGGTGCCCAGCACCTGGCAGCCGTCAAAAAAGTCTTGCGCCTGCAACAGCGCACCGGCTTGGACGGCGGCGCTTTGTTCAGAAAACAAGGCGGTCAGGCGTGAGCGCTGCCAGCCGTCTTTGGGGGCGGGCATGCCGGGTTCGCCGAACAGGGCGACTTCGGCGTCCGTTTGGGCGTCGGCGTCTTCTACGCTCACGCTGAGCGCGTCCAGGGCCTCGAGTGCCTCGCTCACGGCTTCGACCCGGCTCTGCGGGCACATCAGGCGCAGTTCAAACATGGTGTGTGTCAGCGCTTGTGCTGCTCCAGCCAATGTTCCAGGTAATGGATATTGGTGCCCCCGGCCATGAATTTGGCGTCCACCATCAGTTCGCGGTGCAAGGGGATATTGGTGTTGATGCCTTCGACCGCCGTTTCCAGCAGGGCTGTGCGCATGCGCGCCAGGGCCTGCTCGCGCGTGTCGCCATGGACGATGAGCTTGCCGATCATCGAGTCGTAGTTCGGCGGCACAAAGTAGTTGGTGTAGATGTGCGAATCCACCCGCACGCCGGGCCCGCCGGGCGCGTGCCAGGTGGTAATCCGACCGGGCGAGGGCGTGAACTTGTACGGGTCTTCGGCGTTGATCCGGCACTCAATGGCGTGGCCGCTGATGGTGATCTGGCGCTGGGTAAAGGGCAGCTTTTCGCCCGCCGCCACCATGATTTGGGTTTTGACGATGTCAATGCCGGTGACCATTTCCGTGACCGGGTGCTCTACCTGCACGCGGGTGTTCATTTCAATAAAGTAGAACTCGCCCGCCTCGTACAAAAATTCAAACGTGCCCGCGCCCCGGTAACCCATCTTCTTGCAGGCAGTGACACAGCGCTCACCAATGCGCTCGATCAGCTTGCGGTTGATGCCGGGCGCCGGTGCTTCTTCCAGGATTTTTTGGTGGCGCCGCTGCATGGAGCAATCGCGCTCGCCCAGGTAGACCGCGTTTTTGAAGGTGTCGGCCAGCACCTGGATTTCGATGTGGCGCGGGTTTTGGAGAAATTTCTCCATGTACACCGCCGGGTTGCCAAACGCAGCGCCGGCTTCGGCCTTGGTCATGGCCACCGCGTTGATGAGTGCCGCTTCGGTGTGCACCACGCGCATGCCGCGCCCGCCGCCGCCGCCTGCGGCCTTGATGATGACGGGGTAGCCCACGGTTTTGGCAATGCGCCGGATTTGCGTGGGATCGTCGGGCAGTTCGCCTTCCGAGCCGGGCACGCAGGGCACCCCGGCGCGGATCATGGCTTGCTTGGCCGAGACCTTGTCACCCATGAGTCGGATCGATTCGGGCGTGGGGCCGATGAACTGGAAGCCGCTTTTCTCCACCCGTTCGGCAAAGTCCGCGTTTTCGCTCAGAAAACCGTAGCCAGGGTGAATCGCTTCGGCGTCGGTCACTTCCGCGGCCGAAATAATCGCCGGCATATTGAGGTAACTGAGGTTGGAGGCGGCCGGGCCAATGCACACCGCCTCTTCAGCCAAGCGCACGTACTTGGCGTCGCGGTCGGCCTCGGAATACACCATGACCGCCTTGACGCCCAACTCGCGGCAGGCGCGTTGGATTCTGAGGGCGATCTCGCCGCGGTTGGCGATCAGGATTTTTTTGAACATGGGTGCGCCGGCCTATTCGATGGTCAGCAAAGATTGCCCGTACTCCACCGCCTGGCCGTTTTCGCACAGGATTTGGACGACCTTACCGGCCTTGTCCGCCTCAATTTCATTGAGGATCTTCATGGCTTCGATGATGCAAATCGTGTCACCCACCTTGACCGTGTCTCCCACTTCCACAAAGGACTTGGCACCGGGCGCCGACGAGCGGTAAAACGTACCCACCATGGGTGACTTCACGGCGTGCAGTTCTGGGGCTTCGGGCGCTGGCGCTTGCGCGGGGGCTGCCACCGTGCTTGCGGCAGGCGCTTGGGGGGCTGCCATGGGCGCCATCTGCATGGGCGCAGGCGCGTAGCCCTGCATCACCACATTGGAGCCCTTGACGATGCGCACCTTGCCTTCGGCCTCGGTAATTTCGAGTTCAGACACATTCGAGTCCGATACCAGGTCAATCAGGGTTTTGAGTTTGCGTAAATCCATGGGGTCTCCCAAAGCGGTTGGT
>CANFNE010000029.1 GCA_947448105.1 Burkholderiales bacterium | reverse complement strand
TGGCCTTTGGCATGGGTGCCACCTTCGGAGGGGTCTCGGGAGCGATGTTCGCGGGCTTTCAAGGCTTTGTGTCGCCCGAATCCTTCAGCCTGATGGAGTCGGTGATGATCGTGGCCATGGTGGTGCTCGGTGGCGTGGGGCATCTCCCCGGCGTGATTTTGGGCGCAGTGTTGCTGTCGGCGCTGCCTGAGGTGCTTCGCTATGTGGCTGGTCCGCTGCAAAGCATGACGGGTGGGCGGCTTGATGCATCCATCCTGCGCCAGTTGCTGATCGCGCTGGCGATGGTCAGCGTGATGCTGCTGCGCCCGCGTGGTCTGTGGCCCACGCCAGAACATGGCAAGTCCTTGCCCCCGGCGGCCAAAGCCTGATGGGAGCGCACATGAGCAATACCAATCCTTCCATGAAAAAAGACACGGTTCTCAATGTCTCTGGCGTGTCCAAGCGCTTTGGCGGCCTGCAGGCCTTAAGCGATGTCGGCATCAAAATCGAGCGCGGCCAGGTTTATGGCCTGATCGGCCCCAACGGCGCGGGCAAAACCACCTTCTTTAACGTGCTCACAGGCCTGTACACGCCCGACAGCGGCAGTTTTGAATTGGCGGGCAAGCCCTACCAGCCCACGGCCGTGCACACGGTGGCCAAGGCCGGTATTGCGCGTACCTTCCAGAACATTCGCCTGTTCGCCGAGATGACGGCGCTGGAAAACGTGATGGTGGGACGCCACATCCGCACCCACTCGGGGCTGTTGGGCGCCATGTTCCGTACGGCGACTTTCAAGGCCGAAGAAGCTGCGATTACCCAGCGCGCACATGAGTTGCTGGAGTACGTCGGCATTGGCAAGTTTGCCGACTACAAGGCGCGCACCCTGAGCTATGGCGACCAGCGCCGCCTGGAGATCGCCCGCGCCCTGGCCACCGACCCCCAGCTCATTGCGCTCGACGAGCCCGCTGCGGGCATGAACGCGACGGAGAAAGTCATGCTGCGCGAGTTGATTGACCGCATTCGCAACGACAACCGCACGATTTTGCTGATCGAGCATGACGTCAAGCTTGTGATGGGTCTGTGCGACCGCGTCACCGTGCTCGACTACGGCAAGCAAATTGCCGAAGGCACACCGGCCGAAGTACAAAAGAACGACAAAGTGATCGAAGCCTATTTGGGCACCAGCGGCCACTAATTTCCAGGACATTCCATGACCAGCAAAACTTTACTCAAAGTCAGCAATCTCAAGGTGTCCTATGGCGGCATTCAGGCCGTCAAGGGCGTCGATTTTGAAGTGCATGAGGGCGAACTCGTATCGCTGATCGGCTCCAATGGTGCAGGCAAAACCACCACCATGAAGGCTATTACCGGTACCTTGCCGATCAACGCCGGAGATATTGAATATCTGGGCCGCAGCATCCGGGGCCAGGGCCCCTGGGACCTGGTTAAACAGGGCCTGGCCATGGTTCCGGAAGGCCGGGGCGTGTTCACCCGCATGACCATCATCGAAAACCTGCAGATGGGCGCCTATATCCGCGACGACAAGGCCGGTATTGAGGCCGACATCGACAAGATGTTTGCGATTTTTCCGCGCCTGAAAGAGCGGCGCGACCAGTTGGCTGGCACCATGTCCGGTGGCGAGCAGCAAATGCTGGCCATGGGCCGCGCGCTGATGAGCCGCCCCAAAGTGCTGCTGATGGACGAGCCGTCCATGGGTTTGTCGCCCATCATGGTGGACAAAATCTTTGAGGTGGTGCAAGACGTGTTTGCCCAGGGCGTCACCATTTTGCTGGTGGAGCAAAACGCAAGCCGCGCCTTGTCGATTGCCAACCGGGGCTATGTGATGGAGTCCGGCATCATCACCATGACAGGCGAAGCCAAGCAAATGCTCAACGACCCCAAGGTGCGCGCCGCGTACCTGGGCGAATAGCGGATACGCCTTTGCGCCTTTCTTTGCCTCGCCTGGACCCTTACGTCCTGGCGTTGCTGTTTGCCACGCTGGTGTGGGGCGTAACCTTCCCGATCCTGAAAATTGCCACAGGCAAATTGAGCGGGGTCGAGATCTCGGCCCTGCGCTTTCTGATCGCTGCGGCCTGCATGGCGCCTTTTGTACTGCGGGTGCCCCGCCATACGTGGCGTGACGGTCTGGTGTTAGGCAGCTTGGTGCTGGTGTCGTATGTGGGCCAGGCCTTCGGGCTCCAGTTCATCTCCTCTAACCGCAGCGCGTTTTTGACCAGCCTGAACGTGCTGATGGTGCCGCTCTTGGCCTGGGGCCTGGGCGCGCGTCCCGGCTGGCTGGTGTTTGTAGCTGCCGTGCTGGCCTGCCTGGGCATTGGTTTGATGTCCTTTGACGGTGGAGCCCACTTATTGGCCGACAGCACCACCGTACTGGGTGCGCTGGCCTATGCGGCGTATGTGCTGCGCTTGTCGGGTCGGGCCAAGTCGCATGTGCCCCACCAATTGGCTACGGCGCAAATGTTTTGCATGGCTTTGATGGGGGGCGTGTGGATGCTGGCCGACAGTGGGCTGGACTCCGTGCTGACCTTGCCCGAGCGGCTGGATGCGCAGACCGTGGGTGGACTGCTCTATCTGGGGGTGGTGGCATCCGCAGGCATGTTTTTCTTGCAAGCTGTGGCCCAACGCCATGTCAGCGCAGAAAAAGCGGCCGTGATTTACGCCATGGAGCCCGTGTTTGCCGCGCTGTTTGGCTGGCTGTGGCTCTCGGAAATGCTCACCATGCGCGCGGCCATCGGCGCGCTGATCGTGGTGTTTGCGGTAGTGCTCAGCGAGATGAAGCCGGCCCTGAAGCCGGTCTGAGGCGGCTTGAATCAAGCCGCCTTGTCTGCCGCCGAGGTAAAAGAATCGGCAAAAAACGCATCCGCTGGCAGCCCCGCCTGTGCGCTGAATGCGCTGCGGGCCGACTCCACCACGATGGGCGCGCCACAGGCGTAGACCTGGTGGCCTGAGAGATCCGCAAAGTCTTGCAACACCGCCAAGTGCACAAAGCCGGTGCGGCCCGTCCACTGGTCTTCGGGCAGGGCGTCGGACACCACCGGCACGTAGTGCACCTGGGGCATGTTCGACAACTGGGCGCGCACCCAGTCGTCCATGTACAGGTCGCCGGGGCGCCGGCCGCCCCAGTACAGCGTGGTGGGGCGCGTGATGCCGCAGTGCTGCATGTGCTCCAACAAAGCCTTGAGCGGCGCAAATCCTGTGCCCGAAGCCAGAAACACCAGGGGCTTGTCGGAGTCTTCGCGCAAGTAGAAAGAGCCAAACGGGCCCTCGATGCGCAATATGTCTTTTTCCTTCATCGAACCAAACACGAGGTCGGTAAAGCGGCCGCCCGGCATGTGGCGGATGTGCAGCTCCAGCCCGGGCCCGATGTGGGGCGCGTTGGCCATGGAATAACTGCGCCGCGCGCCGTCGCGCAGGATGAACTCGATATATTGGCCCGCGCGAAAGGTAAACGCGTCATTGGCGGGCAATTGCAGCTGCATGACCACCACGTCGTCTGACTTCTTGACCAGGCTGCTCACGCGCGTGGGCATTTTCTTAATGGGAAGCGCACCGGCAGGTGTGACCTGGCGCGATTCAAGCACGATGTCGCTGTGCGCGGTGGCGCAGCAGGTCAACACAAAGTTGGCGGCCTCGTCTTCGACACTCAGGGCCTTGCGTTGGAAGTTGGCGTGCACCACTTGGCCTGACACCATTTTGCATTTGCACGAGCCGCAGGCGCCGTCCTTGCAGCCATAGGGCAGGCCCACGCCCTGGCGAATGCCCGCCGCAAGAACGGTTTCGTCTGCATTGGCAGAAAAAGCAGTGCCACTGGGTTCCACCGTCACGGTGAAGGTCGAAGCGCTTGGGGTCATCTTTTTAGTTATCCTTGAAACCGTACAACAGTGGAGCCCCCGATTTTGCCTTCAATCCAATCTCCCTTGGGCGCCTTGCCCGCGCGCTTTCGCCGCAGTCGCTTGCTGGTTGTCGGCTGTGGCGACATTGGCCTGCGTGTTGCGGCCCTGCTGTCGGGCAAGTTGACGGTGCGTGCGCTGAGTTCGCAGCGGGTGCGCGTGCCCGTGCTGCGCGCGGCGGGCACCACGCCGTTGTGGGGCAATCTGGACCGGCCCCAGACTTTGCGCCGCCTGGCCGGTCTGGCGCAGCGGGTGCTCCACTTGGCGCCACCGGCGACAGTGGGCGCCACCGACGAGCGTACCGGCGCCTTGCTGCACGCGCTGCAGCGGCGTGGCGCACCCCTCACCTTGGTGTACGCGTCTACCAGTGGCGTTTATGGCGACTGTGGCGGGGTGTGGGTGGCTGAGGGGCAGGCCTTGTCGCCCAGTACACCGCGCGCCCAGCGCCGGGCAAACGCCGAGGCCCGGGTGCAGTTTTTTGGCCGATCGGCGGGCGTGCGCACCACGGTGCTGCGCGTGCCCGGTATTTACGCACCCAACCGCGAAGGCGGCACGCCCATGGAGCGCTTGCGCAAAGCCACGCCGGTCTTGGAGGCGGCAGACGATGTGTTTACCAACCACATCCACGCCGACGACCTGGCCCGCGCCTGTGTGCGGGCGCTGTGGCGTGGCAAACCCCAGCGCGCCTACAACATCAACGACGACGCCAGTCTGAAGATGGGCGACTACTTTGACGCGGCGGCCCGGCTCTATGGATTGCCGCTGCCACCGCGCATCAGCCGGGCGCGGGCGGAGGTGGAAATGGGGGCGATGCAGCTGAGTTTTATGTCCGAGTCGCGGCGCATGGTCAATGCCCGCATGAAGCAGGAACTGGGCTTGCGCCTGCGCTTTGCCAGCGTGCTGGACGGGCTGGCGGCGGGGCTGCAGGTGCGAACTTAGCCGTCTGCGCCGACAGCCCGTTCACGGTACGCCCAGACCAGCGCGCGCCAGACCAGCCAGCTGCAGGCCCAGGTAATGGGCGCGGCCCACAATGCGTCGCTCAGCCAGTGCGCCATATCGGCCATGCGCGAAAAACCAATCAGCGCGCCGGCCGCGCAGCCCGCCAGCGCCCAGATGCGCCTGCGCCGGGGCTGCACCAGCATGAGCGACGCAAAAAAGAAGCCGCACGCCACATGACCGCTGACAAAAGAGCAGTTGTTGTTGCACTGGTCGGTCACCACGCCGGCCCGGGTGAACTGCTGAGCGCCGCCAAAATTTTGTACCTCGTAGGGGCGGGCGCGCTGCCAGTTGTCCTTGAAGCCGGCGTTAACCAACAGGCCGGGGCCCAAAGCGCCCGAGAGGATGAAGAACGCCAGCGGCAGGCGCCACTGCTTCCAGCGCGGCCCCCAAGTGGCCAGCAGCCAGGCACCTATGGCCACAAAGATCAAGCCACGGAAAAAGGCGGGGATGTAGAGGTTGATGGCTTGCACCCACCACCAGTCTTTGATCTGCACCTGTCCGTCGGGTGGCGCAAACCATCGGGCCGCAGTCAGGTCTATGCCGGGCCAAACCGTGGGCACCAGGGCCATGCCGATCAGGGCCAGGGTCAGGGCCAGATACAGGCGCGGCGCGGCAGTGCTTGGCTGGGATGGGGCGGGTGGGTGCATGGGGGCTTCAGGCCGGGGCAGGGGCGTATTTGCGGTTGGGGCAGACAGCGCCCTGAGCGCTGGATTATCCATGGCGCGCAGGACGCCGCGCGCGTGTTGCGCCTTCGTAAAGTTAACCGCCGCTGTCAACACCAGCGCCAATTACCCCGTTACGGAGGGACAACTTTGAAGGACGAACCATGAAACGAGTGATTGCAACGGCTTTGGGGCTCAGCGCCTTGGCCACTGTCTGGGCGCAGGACATGGGCCGGGTGCTGTCATCGACTCCAGTGGTGCAACAAGTGGCAGTGCCCCGCCAGGTGTGCAGCAATGCGCAAATCAGCGTCCAAGGGCCCAACAGCGGCGCCGGGGCCCTGATCGGCGCGATTGCGGGCGGCGCCCTGGGCAATGCCGCGGGCGGGCACGGTGCGGGTCGCGCGGCGGCTACGGCCATCGGCATGGTGGGTGGCGCCGTTTTGGGCGACCGGTTTGAAGGCCCCGCGCCCGAGCGGACCGAAATCGTGCAGCGCTGCGGCGTCCAAAACTTTTACGAGAACCGCACGGTGGGCTACAACGTGGTGTATGAATTTGGCGGCCGCCAGTACGCGGTGCAAATGCCCCAAGACCCGGGGCCGACCATTTCCGTACAGGTTTCGCCTGTGGGCGGGGGCTTGGAGCCCCAAGCGCCGCCCGTTGCCGTCCTGGTGCAGCCCGCCACCAACTATGTCACCGTGCCAGTGACACGCAGCTACTACAGTCCGTTTTTCTATCCACCGGCGGTCATGCCATTTGGCTTTTACGGCCAAGGCCAAGGCCATGGTCACTTCAGGGGCCACGAGCGCTCGCACTGGTAAGTGCTGGCCCGCATGCGAGGCCTGTGTTCAGGACTCGCTGACCTCAGGACGGGTCAGTGGGCCCGAGCCGCTAAAGCGGTCCAGCGCCAAGTACAGCACCGGGGTAATAAACAGCGTAATCGCCTGGGAGAACACCAAGCCACCGGCCACCGCCAGGCCCAGGGGCTGGCGCAGTTCTGCGCCGGCACCCACACCCAAAGCAATGGGAAGCGCACCCACCAGCGCCGCCATGGTGGTCATCATGATGGGGCGAAAACGCAGCACGCAAGCGGTGCGGATCGCATCATGCGGCGTCATGCCCTGGTGGCGCTGGGCCTCCAGGGCAAAGTCAATCATCATGATCGCGTTCTTCTTGACGATGCCGATCAAGAGCACGATGCCAATGGTGGCGATCAGTGTCAGGTCCTGGCCAAAGAGCATCAGCGTTGCCAGTGCACCCACGGCCGCTGAGGGCAGGCCCGCCAAAATCGTGATGGGGTGGATGTAACTCTCGTACAACACGCCGAGCAGCACATAAATCACCACCAGCGCGGCAATCACCAAAATCAGCTGGCTGCCTTGTGAGCTTTTGAACACGGCCGCGTCGCCGCCGTAGGTCGAAATGATGCTGCTGGGCATCTGGATCGCATCGCGCGCGGCGTCAATCTTGCCGGTGGCGTCGCCCAGGGCTGCGCCGGGGGCGAGGTTAAAGGACACGGTGACCGCCTGCAACTGGCCGACGTGGTTGATGGCGGTGGGGCCCACGCTGCGCTCCACCGTCGTAAAGCTCGACAGAGGTACCAGCGTGCCAAAGCTTGAGCGCACGTAAATACCCGAGAGTGCCGATTCATCGAGCTTGGCCTCGGGCGCGACTTCCATGATCACCTGGTAGCTGTCGGTGGGCAGGTAAATCGTCGACACCTGGCGCTCGCCAAAAGCACTGAACAGCGCCGAGCGGATGCCATCGACCGATACGCCCAGGCTGTTGGCGCGGTCGCGGTCGATATTGAGCTGGGCTTGCAGCGCGCGCAATTGGGCGTCGCTGGTCACGTCCCTGAAAATCGGGTCGGCGCGCATGCGTTCTTGCAACTTGCCCGCCCAGGTGTTGAGCTCGTCGGCCTTGATGCTTTGCAGGATGTACTGGAACTGCGCCTTGCTGGGGCGCCCGCCGAGTTGCAGGTTTTGCACGGGACGCATGAAGACATTGATGCCAGCAACGCCCCGCAGTTTTTTGCGCAGACCTTCAATCACCTGCTTCATGGGAAGGCGCTGGCCTGCGGGTTTGAGGCTGACAAACATGCGCCCCGCGTTTTGTGCGTTGTTGCCGCCATTGAAGGAACTCACTGCGTTGACGTTGGCGTCCGCGCGGATGATGGCGGCGGCGCGCTCTTGCAGCGCCACCATGGCGGAAAAGGAAATGTCTTCGCTGCCTTCGGTGGAAACCTGGATCTGGCCAATGTCTTCTTCGGGGAAAAAGCCCTTGGGGATCACGCTGACCAACCAAAAGGTGGCTACGAAGGTGCTGGCCGCCAGCAGCAAAATAGTCTTGCGGTGTCCTAGCGCCAAATCCAGCACGCGGCTGTAACCGCGCAGCGTGGCGTCAAAACCGCGCTCGAACAAACGCACCAGCGCACCCGGGGCTTTTTTGTGCGCGTCGTCGGTCAAAAAGCGTCCGGCCAGCATAGGCACCAGCGTGAGCGACACAAAGGCCGAGACAACAATCGCCAAGCTCACCACCACGGCAAACTCGTGGAACAAGAGGCCAATCACGCCGGGCATGAAGAAGATCGGAATGAACACCGCAATCAAAGAGGTGGAAATCGACACGATGGTGAACCCCACTTCGCGCGCGCCCACCAGCGCTGCCTGGAAGGGTTCCCCTCCGTCTTCCACGTGGCGGATGATGTTTTCCAGCACCACAATGGCGTCGTCCACGACCAGTCCCACAGCCAGCGTCAGGCCCAAGAGCGAAATATTGTCCAGGCTGTAGGACATGCCCCAAAGGAGCGCTACCGCGCCCATCAGGGAAATCGGCAAGGACAAGGTCGGAATGGCCGTGGCCACAAAGCGGCGCAGAAACAAAAAGATCACCAGCACCACCAGCAAGATGGTGCCAATCAAGGTGAGCGAGACATCGTGCAGCGCGTCGCGCACCGAGACCGAGCGGTCGTTGATGGGTGTCATGCCCACCGACTGGGGCATTTGCGTCTGCATGGCTGGCATGGCGGCGCGCACTGCATCCACTACGCGCACCGTGTTGGCGCCGGGTTGGCGCTGGATGGCGATGGTGATGGAATTTTCGCCGTTGAGCGTGGCCCAGCTCTTGTAGGTTTCCACGCTGTTCTCGACCTTGGCGATGTCTTTGAGGCGCAGCGGTACGCCACCTTTGGCGCTGATGATCAGGTTGCCAAAGTCAGAGGCGGTCTTGAGCTGCTTGTTGGCCTGCAGCACCAGGGTTTGCTTGGGGCCGTCCAGGGTGCCGACCGGCGTGTTGACGTTGGCCGCACGCAAGGCGGCACTCACTTCGTCAAAGCTGATGTTGCTCGCCAGCATGGCGTCGGGCTTGACGCGCACGCGCACCGCAAAGCGCTTGGCGCCATAAATATTGACCTGGGCGACGCCGTCAATCGTGGAAAAACTCGGCGAAATCAGGTGCTCGGCATAGTCTTGCAAATCGGCCGGTGAAAGCGACGGGGAGGTCAGCGCAATCAACAGCACCGGCGCGTCGGCCGGGTTGACTTTGCGGTAGGACGGCGGCGAGGTCATGTCCTGGGGCAAGGACCGCTGGGCACGCAAGAGCGCCGCCTGTACGTCTACCGCTGCCGCGTCCACATTGCGGCCTTCTTCAAATTCGAGGGTGAGCGAGGTGCTGCCCAGGGTGCTGCTCGAACTGATGGTTTTGAGCCCAGGCACGGTCTGGAACTGTTTTTCCAGTGGCAGCGCTACCGAACTGGCCATGGTCTCGGGGTTGGCGCCGGGCAGGGAGGCCGACACGTTGATGATGGGCGTGTCATAGCTTGGCAGCGCGGCAATCGGAATACTTTGCAAGCCCAAAATACCTGCGCCCACAATGGACAGGTTGAGCAGCACCGTCATCACCGGACGGCGGGTAAAAATTTCCGAAAAATTCATGGCGCGCTGCGCGACGACGTGGCCGCAGGCGTTGGTGCTGCTGCAGCGCTGGAACCAGCAGCCGGTGCCGACGCGCCCGACTTGGCCTCTTTGGGTCGCTCGACCACCAGTGCGCCCGGACGCAGGTTTTGCTTGCCGTCCACTACAACGGACTCACCTTCGGCAACGCCGGTGATGGCCGCCTCACCGCTTTGACCGGCGACTTGCTTGACCGGGCGTAGCAGCGCCTTGCCCTCTTCCACCACGTAAACAATGGTGCCGCGCGCAGACTGGATCAGTGCGGCTTGGGGCACGATCACGGCGTCTTTGAGTGTGTTGATGGTTTGCGAAATCTCGACAAAGGCGCCGGGCCAGAGGCGACCGTCCTTGTTGTCAAACTTGGCGCGCGCACGCACCGTGCCTGAGGCGGGGTCCACCGCGTTGTCTACAAAATACAGACGCCCCTGAAAGCTGCCGCCACCGTCGGCCAGCGTGGCCGTCACTTTGGCGCCACCGTCTTTGAGCGCGGCAATGGCCTGTGCCAGGTTGCGCTGGGGCAGGTTGAAGGTCACCGCAATGGGATCGAGCTGGGTGATGGTGACGATGGGAGACACATTGGCTTGCAGCGCAGTACCAATAGACACGCTCAAGGCCCCGGCGCGCCCACTCAGGGGCGAGGTGATTTGGGTGTAAGACAGCGCCACTCTGGCCGCATCAATGGCGGCCTGGTCGGACAGCAAAGTGGCCGCAGCGGAATCCACCGCCGCTTGGGCGGTGTCAACGGCGCTCTTGGCCACGAAGTTTTGTGCCAGCAATTCTTGTGCGCGCTTGAGTTGGCGTTGGGTGTCGGCCAATGCGGCCTGGTCTTTGGCGAGTTGGGCGCGGGCCTTGGCCAGGGTGGCTTCTTCGGCACGGCCGTCCAGGGTGAACAGCGGGTCACCCGTGCGGACAAACTGGCCGCCGTTGATGTGCATCTTGGTCACCACCGCGTTGGTCTGCGCTTTGATGTCCACGCTGGCCAGAGGAAACACGGTGCCCGTGGTTCGCAAATTGACCGCCATGTCGCGTGCTTCGGCTTTTGCCGTGGTTACCGACACGGGTGGTCCGGCCGGTGCCGCCGCCGACACTGCGGAAGCCGGGGCTGAGGCACCCGGCGCAGCTGCCAAGGCTGTACTGGCGGCTGGGCTGGGCGCGACAGTATCGGCCGTTTTTTTGTCACTGCAGCCAGGCAAAACCAAGGCCGCCACTGCGGTGCACAAGGCCAACGAAAAATAAGAATAGTTCATGAGAGCACGGGTTCCGAGGTACGCAGGGCGCCTGATGCTGCGCCCTGGTGCGCCACACATCACCCGTCGCAGGCCTGCGGCGGACGACTGATCTTAATGGCTTCGCGTTGCAGTACCACGGCAAGGGGTGCTGCGTCGCAGCCAGCAAGCGCAGGGGCCGCGGTGGTGCGCTGGCTTGGGCTTACCGTGCGCGCCACCTAGGTCACGCGTGCGCGATGGTCAGCGCCACGCCGTATTCCAGCGCTGCGTCCTGCAGCGACTCCAGCTGCCCGTGGGCATAGGTGCTGAGCAGGTACAGGTCAAAACTCTCGGCGCCCAAACGGTGCAGACTGCAGGGCACGTGGTGGTGGCCGCTGAGTTGCAATTGGCCCACCGCAAAGGCAGCCTCGCGAAAGTCCAGTGCAAACAGCTTGCCCAAAGTGGTCACGGCGTGCGGGCCTTCGATGTGCACGCGGCAGCGGGCGTGGCTGAGGTCGAGCAGGGCGCCGATGTCGGACGTGATATGGGCCTGCAAAGCGCCCAAGGCGTCCGCAGTGCCGCTGCCAATGAGCATGAATTCATGCGGCCCGGTGCGCAGCAACAGCCCCAGCGGACACTGCGCCGTCTGACCTGTGGCGGCCGGCAAGGGAAACAAATCCGTCGCCGCCAGCGCCTGGCCCAGGGCGGCGCACAAGGCCTGGGTGCCGCCCATCCAGGTGCTGATTAAGGTGACGCTGGCCAGGCGTTCGGCGTGCAGCCGCACTTGCACCAGGCCGTCGCGGGTGGGGTGTTCGTGGGCCGTATGCGCGGCGAAAGGGCTGCTGAAGCTAGCCGCTGCGGCAAGCTTGGCGTGGGAGGGGGTGGAATCAGACACGGTAGCGCGCTCCTTCGGCGTCCAGGAAACAGGGGTCGACCACGCGCAAGCGGTAGGTGCGCCCCTGCGTGGGGGAGGTGGCGATGATTTCTTGGCCCAGATGCGCGGTGCCGCCTTGCAGCAAGCCCAGCGCGATCGCCTTGCCCACCGAAGGGCTGAAGGTGGTGGAGGTGACGTGGCCCCGGCCATGGCCTTGGATTACGTCGTCGGCAAAAAACAGGATGGATCCGTTGCTGGGCGGCTCGTTGGCGTCCACGGCTTCCAGGCCCACCAGCGTGGGGCGGTTGGTACGCGCCAGATGCGGGCTGTGGCGCAGGGCGTCGCCCCAAAAAGACTTGGTCTTGCTGGCCATCTTGCCCGCGCCCAAGTCGTCTAGCGTGGTGCGGCCGTCCATCTCGGACCCGACCACGTGGCCTTTTTCAATGCGCAGGGAGCCCAGCGCCTCCAGACCGTATGGCCGCATGTGCCAGGGTTTGCCCGCGTCCATCACGTGTTCCCACACGGCCAGGCCGTGGTGGGTGGGTGTGAAGATTTCATAGGCCAGCTCGCCTGAGAAAGTCAGGCGCAGGATGCGCAGCGCCACGCCGTCGAGCGCGCCGCTGCCTTGGGTATCCAGCACGCCCATAAAGGGCAGGGCGGTGTTGCCCAGGTCCAGGTGGGGGAAGGCGGCACAGAGCGCGTCGCGCGCACGCGGCCCGGCCACGCTCATGGCGGCCCACTGGTCGGTGACCGAGGCCACCGTCACCCGCAGCGTGGGCCACACCACTTGCAGCAAAAATTCCAGGTGGCTCATCACCTTGGCCGCCTGTGCCGTGGTGGTGGTCATGAAAAACTGGGTTTCGCTGATGCGCGTGGTGGTGCCGTCGTCCATGACGATGCCGTCCTCGCGCAGCATGAAACCGTAGCGCGCCTTGCCAACGGCGAGCTTGGAAAAACCGTTGACGTACACCCGGTCCAGGAACTCGGCGGCGTCGGGCCCCTGCACGTCAATCTTGCCCAGCGTGGAGGTGTCGGCCATCCCGACGCTGTTGCGCACAAACTCCATCTCGGCCTTGTACGCCTGGCCCAGCGTAGCGCCGTGGGTGCGGTACCACAAAGGGCGCAGCCACAGGCCGGCTTCCATCTTCACACCGCCATGGCTCTCGTGCCAGGCGTGCATGGCGGTGCGGCGCTCGGGCTGGAAATGCGGCCCCACATTGCGCCCGGCCAGCGCACCCAGGCTGGCCGGGGTGTAGGGGGGGCGGAAGGTGGTGGTGCCTGCGGCTGCTACGTCAATACCGCGCGCAGCCGCCATCAGGCCCAGGCCGTTGAGGTTGGAGGTTTTACCCTGGTCCGTGCCCATGCCCAGCGTGGTGTAGCGCTTGAGGTGCTCGACCGACTGGTAGCCCTCGCGGTGCGCGAGTTCCACGTCGGCCACGGTCACGTCGTTCTGGAAATCAATAAAGGCCTTGTCGCTGGGTTTTTCGCTCAGCAAGGTACCGGCCGGTACAAAGGCGGTGCTGGTCCCGTCCTCCAACAGCGGTGCGGCATCACCCAGGCGGTGGCCGCTGAGCGCGGCGGCTTTGGCACCCGCCTGCCAGCCCGATGCAATGGCTTCGCTCCAGGTCTGGCTGCCGACCATGGCGCCTGCGCCAAACTGGGCGCGGTCAAAGCCGCCAGGCACAAAGCTGGCAATGTCAGCGCGGTAAACGGGCTTGACGTTGCGGTGCGAACTCAAATGCACCGTGGGCGTCCAGCCGCCGGACATGGCGACCAGGTCCACATCAAGCTCCATTGGCCCGCCCATGACGCGCCCGCTGGCCGCGTCATAACCGGCCACCCGCACCCGCTTGGCGTGCAAGCTGCCGTACACATCGGTCACGGTGCTGCCGGTTTGCACGGTGATGCCCGCGCTGCTGGCCGCTGCCAGCAAGTTTTGGGGCACCGCACTGCGCAAATCCACCACATTGACCTGCGAGCCGGTGTGGGCCAGGGCCAGCGCGTCCGCATAGGCCGCGTCGTTGTTGACGCAAAACACCGCACGCTTGCCCGGTGCCACCGCGTAGCGGTTGACGTAAGTGCCCACCGCGCCAGACAGCATGACGCCTGGTTTGTCGTTGCCCGCAAACACCAGCGGACGCTCCAGCGCGCCGCAAGCCATGACGATGGCACCCGCGCGCACTGTGCGCATGCGCTGGCGCGGTACGCCGTGCGCCGCGTCGGCCACGCCCGGCGCCGAGCGCTCGATCACGCCCACGGTATTGCCGTCGTAGACGCCAAACGCGGTGGAGCGGTTCAGCATGCGCACCT
>CANFNE010000028.1 GCA_947448105.1 Burkholderiales bacterium | reverse complement strand
CAGCCAAACTGATGAAGGTGGTGAGGGCCGCGCCCTTGTTGCCACGCTCTTCTTTTTCCACTTGCACCAGCAGTTCCTGGCCTTCGCGGATGGCGTCCTGGATGCGGGCGTTGTTGACGGCCACACCTTGCTGGAAATACTGCTTGGAGATTTCCTTGAAGGGCAAAAAGCCGTGGCGGTCTTCGCCGTAGTCGACAAAACAGGCTTCCAGCGAAGGCTCGACGCGGGTAACCACGGCTTTGTAGATGTTGCCCTTGCGCTGTTCGCGTCCTTCGATTTCGATTTCGTAGTCGAGGAGCTTTTGTCCGTCGACGATGGCCAGGCGGCGTTCTTCAGCCTGCGTGGCGTTGATTAGCATCCGTTTCATGGAGTGCGTCCTTTTCAGTTGTCAGTTGTCAGTTGCCCAAAATGGGCCAACGATGCCTGAACCGAAAAACTGAACTGAGGAGGAATTGCCGGAGAACTTCGACTCACACGAGGTGACGAAGCGTAGGCGCAGGGATGGGGACGAGGGGATGGATGTGGGTTGTTACAGCCCGGCATGCAGCACTGGGTGCCCCGCAGCCGGCTGGCAATGCCTCAAACGCGCCAACACACGGGGCGCAGGCGCTCCGCAGGCACAAAGTTTTCAAGGGCTTCAACACAATCTCTCGTTTCATTCCATTCCCAGACCGGAAAGGTCTGGGAATTTTGGGTATTCCGTATCAGGGGTTCAATTCTTCGGCTTGACCGTGTTGTGTGCTGGCCACCAACCGCATCTGGCGGGTGGTTTGCAAGCAATGCAGCAAGGCGGCATCGACCGGCTAGCGCGGCTGTTTGTGGGGGGTGGACTAAACTCCAACCAAATCAACCACTTACGGCAAAACGCTAGTGAAACACATTATAGGGGCCACGGCCGCCGCGCCGATTGCAAGCGCCCCCGCCGGGACAGGGGCCGCCGTGCAGTGGCTCACGGTCGATGAAAACGGCAGCGACCAGCGCTTAGACAATTACCTGATGCGCCAGCTCAAGGGCGTACCCAAGACCCACATCTACCGCATCATCCGCAGCGGTGAGGTGCGCCTCAACAAGGGCCGCGCCAGCGCCGATACCCGGGTGCAGGTCGGCGACGTGCTGCGTTTGCCGCCGGTGCGCGTGTCCGAGCGCGCCGCCGACAAGGCCCTGGCGATGGCCCATGGGGCCATAAAACACGTTCCAGCGAAGAATTTTGCGGTCTTGTTTGAAGATGCACACCTGCTGGCCATCGACAAACCGACCGGCGTGGCGGTGCATGGCGGCTCGGGCGTGAGTTTTGGCGTGATCGAGCAATTGCGCATGGCCCGGCCGCACGCGCCGTTTTTGGAACTCGTCCACCGCCTGGACCGCGAAACCAGCGGCATTTTGCTGGTCGCCAAAAAACGCAGCGCGCTCAAACACCTGCAAGCCCAGTTTCGCGACCGGGAAACCGGCAAAACTTACCTGGCGCTCGCACTGGGCCAATGGCCGAGCAACAAAAAGGTGCTGGACAAACCCCTGCACAAATACCTGCTCGACACCGATGGCGCTGAGGGTAGGGGCAAGGGCGAGGGCGAACGCCGGGTCAAAGTGGTGTCCAAAGACGACCCCGACGGCATGCCGTCGCTCACCCTGGTCAAAGTCAATAGCACTACGGCGCACGGCGCGCCGCAGCCGTATTCGCTGCTGGAAGTGACCATCAAAACCGGCCGCACTCACCAAATTCGGGTGCATTTGGCGTCCGAGGGCATGCCGATCGTGGGCGACGACAAGTACGGCGACTTCGAGCGCAACAAAGCGCTGGCCCGGGCGACGGGCGCGCAGTCGCTCAAACGCATGTTTTTGCACGCCTGGCGCCTGCAGTGCGACCACCCGGCCACCGGCCAAAGGATGGAACTGCACGCCGGGCTGCCGCCCGAACTGGCCACTTTTTTAGACGCTGTGTTGCCCGCGGCCCGCGTCGGCACGCCCAGCCCCCGCATTTCTCCCCATGAACCAAGCTAAATCCGCAGCCCGCGCGCGCCGCTTTGACCTGATCGCTTTTGACTGGGACGGCACGCTGTTTGATTCCACCGCCATCATCACCCGCAGCATCCAGCGCGCCGTCGGCGACGTGGGTGGCACGGTTCCGAGTGACGAGGACGCCTCCTATGTCATCGGTTTGGGCCTGATGCAGGCCCTGGCGCACGCCGCGCCTGACGTGCCCAAAGAAAAATACCCCTTGCTGGGCGAGCGCTACAAGCACCACTATTCCCTGCACCAGAGCGATATCAGCTTGTTTCCTGGCGTGTTGGGCATGCTGGACGATTTGCGCCAGCGCCAGCATTTCTTGACCGTGGCCACCGGCAAAAGCCGCTGGGGCCTGGACCAGGCGCTGGCCCATGTGGCGCTCAAAGACGTGTTCCACGCCTCGCGTACCGCCGACGAGACGGCGGGCAAGCCCAACGCCCGCATGCTGTACGAGCTCATGGCCGAGCTGGGCGTCGCCCCTGAGCGCACCCTGATGGTGGGCGACACGACGCACGACCTGCAAATGGCCATCAACGCCGGTTGCGCAGCCGTGGGCGTGAGCTACGGCGCGCACGACACGCCGGCACTTGCCGCCCTGAATCCCCTGTTTGTGGCGCACTCAGCCGCCGAGCTGCACCAGTGGATGCTGGACCATGCCTGATTGGTCGCCACGATGGTAGCCGTGGGCCCGGAATTCGAACGCATTGCGCTGTGCCGTTCAGAGGCGCTGGTCGATGGCGGTTTGGCCGTGCCTTTTGACGTGGTGTATCAGGGCTTGAGTTGCTGGGCGTTTGCGGTGCGCTTTGAAGGCCAGGCATACGCCTACCTCAACCGCTGCGCCCACGTGGCCATGGAAATGGACTTTCAGCCCAACCGTTTTTTTGATACCACGGGGCGCTGGCTGATTTGCGCCACCCACGGCGCGCTTTACCAGCCGTCCACAGGGCGCTGTATGTCAGGCCCTTGCCGACGCGCCTTGGTCAAAATCGAGCTGAGCGAGCATAGCGGTGTCGTCCACTGGCATACTGCCCTTCAATTACAGCCCATTGCCTTCTAATATGAACGACACCGAACCCTCCCTAGACCAAGCCGCAGCTGCAACGCCGACAAGCCCGCCTGCAAGCCCTGCGAGCGCCGCAGCCAGTGCCGGTCCTCACTGGGAGCGCTCTGCCATTGAGAAATGGATGGAGGCCACGCTTGCGGAGCAACGCAGCGCGCGGCGCTGGAAATACGGGCTGCGTACCGCCTGGCTGGTATTTTTGGTGGCGCTGGTCTGGCTCGGTGTGGACCGCGGTAGTGCGCACAACGCCGATATCACCCGCCCGCACACGGCGGTGGTGGAAATCAAAGGTGAAATTGCGTCCACCAGCGAGGCCAATGCCGAGCTGATTGTCTCGTCCATGCGCAGCGCCTTTGAAGACGAAGGCGCGCAAGCGGTGGTCTTGCTGGTTAACTCGCCTGGCGGCAGCCCGGTGCAGGCCGGCATCATCAACGACGAGATTCGCCGCCTGAAGGTCTTGCACAAGAAGCCGGTCTATGTGGTGGTGGAAGAAACCTGCGCCTCAGCCGCTTACTACATTGCCGTGGCTGCGGACCAAATTTTTGTCGACAAGGCCAGCGTGGTGGGCAGCATTGGCGTGCTCATGGACGGTTTTGGCTTTACGGGACTGATGGACAAGCTTGGCGTGGAGCGCCGGCTGATGACGGCGGGGCAAAACAAGGGCTTTTTGGACCCGTTTAGCCCGCAAACCGACAAGCAACGCGAGTTTGCGCAAGCCATGCTCAACCAGATTCACCAGCAGTTCATCAGCGCGGTCAAGGCCGGGCGCGGTGAGCGCCTGAAAGAAACGCCGGAAACCTTTAGCGGCTTGTTTTGGACCGGTGACCAGGCGGTGCAGATGGGTCTGGCCGACCAGTTGGGCAACCTGGACTTTGTGGCGCGCGAAATCGTCAAAGCGCCCGAGATCATCGACTACACCCGGCGCGACAACGTGGCCGAACGCCTGGTCAAGCGCTTTGGCGCGTCCATGGGCGAGTCGATGGCCCAAGCGCTGCGCACCGCGCCCGCGCTGCGCTAACTTAGCTACGGTTAAGGGCCAATCGCAAACACCGTGGGCGTGGCGTTGTCCAGCACCCAGGCCTGCGCCCTCCAGGTCTTTACGTCCGCGCTCAGGTTGCGGGCGGCGGGCAAGGTCAGACCGCTTGACGTTGCCAACCGGGTACCGGGCTGCAGTGTTTGCAGCAAAGTGGCCAGCAGCGCCTGGTTGCGGTAGGGCGTTTCAATAAAGAGCTGGGTTTGCTGCGTCTTGAGGGCCAGCGCTTCCAGCGCCTTGACGCGTTGCGCTCGCTCTGCTGCGTCACTGGGCACATAACCGACAAATGCAAAATTCTGGCCGTTCAAGCCGCTGGCCGCCAGCGCCAAGAGCAGCGACACCGGGCCGACCAGCGGCACCACCGCCAGGCCCAGTTGGTGGGCTGCGCGCACCACCGACGAGCCCGGATCCGCCACCGCTGGCATGCCCGCTTCGCTGACCAGACCCACGTCGTGGCCTTGCAGCGCGGCGGCGAGCAGGGGGCGGGCGTCAAAACCGCCCTGGTGGTCGCCTTTTTTGTGCACCTCGCGCGGCAGCTCCAGCAGGGATTGCGCCTGTATCGGGGCTGCCAGCGGCACCAGTTCACCCACGCGCTTGAGGTAGGCGCGGGTGGATTTGGCGTTTTCACACACCCAATGTTGCAGCGTTGCGGCCACGCGCAGTGTCTGCAAGGGCATGGAATCCTCCAGCGGGCTTTGCTGCGCGCAGCCAAAGTCCAGCGGTGCGGGCACCAGGTACAGGCGACCGGTCAACGCGCTCATGCGCCACCCAGCACAGGCAGGCCTGCGGCGCGCAACATGCTGCTCAGGCGGATCAGCGGCAGGCCCACCAGAGATGTGGGGTCGTCGTTCTCGATGCTTTGCAGCAGTGCAATCCCCAGGCCTTCGCTTTTGCAACTGCCCGCGCAGTCGTAGGGCTGCTCGGTTCGCAGGTAAAAATCGATTTCCTGGTCCGACACATCGCGGTAGTTCACCCGGACCTGCGCCAGTGCTTCGCTGCAAAAACCAGTGTCCAGGCACACCACAGCCATGGCGGTTTGAAAAATCACGGTCTGGCCACGCATGCGGCGCAGTTGCGCGGTAGCCCGCGCATGGTCGCCCGGTTTGCCCAGGCTCTCACCATGCAGGTCTGCGACCTGGTCGCAGCCGATGACGATGCTGCCCGGAAATTGCGCAGCCACAGCGCGCGCCTTGGCCAGCGCCAGGCGCGCAGCCAGAGCGGCGGGTGCCTCGCCTGCAAGCGGCGTTTCGTCCACGCCGGGCGCCGCGACGGTAAAAGAAAGGCCCAGGCGTTCAAGCAACTGGCGTCGGTAGACCGAGGTCGAGCCCAAAACAAGGGGGCGGGGAAGGGATAAATGCATGCGGCGATTCTCTTACACTGCCGCCATGCACCCGACATTCAACCCGCGCAAACTCTCTGTCCTCAATTTCGCCAAGGCGCAGTCCCGCCTGGAAGGCGTGGAGCCGCTGGCGCAGTTGGACCGCCTGCATGAGTTCCAGCAGGCGGGTGGCGAAGCTTCAGAAGTGCATTTCCAGGTCCGGGGCGAGATGCGTACTACCAGTGCCGGCGCTTTGGCGCCATGGCTGGTCTTGTCCGCCAACACGCGCCTCACCCTGGTCTGCCAGCGCTGCTTGCGCCCAGTGGAAGAAGAGGTGGCGTTTGAGCGTGCATTTCGCTTCGTGCCGTCCGAAGCCCAGGCGGAGATCGAGGACGAAGAGGCCGAAGAGGACGTGTTGGTGCTGAGTCCGGACTTTGACCTGCTGGAACTGGTGGAAGACGAGCTTTTGATGGATTTGCCGGCCGCGCCCAAGCACGCGGTCTGTCCGCAGCCCGTCAAGCTGCGGGTCGCGGACGCCGATTACGAAGAACCCGAAGAAAAGCCCAACCCCTTTGCGGCCCTGGCCGGGCTGAAAATTCCCAAGGGCTAGACCCGGCACGCCTGTTGAGGCTGCGCGGTTTGGGTAGCTGCCTTGGGCTATAATCGTGGGCTTACCGCGCGGCTAAGGCTAAGACTGGCAGTGCGTTTTCACCCACCTACCGTGTTGCGGACCCCGCAGCACTTTTGACCAGGAGCCCACCATGGCAGTTCAGCAAAACAAAAAATCTCCCTCCAAGCGCGGTATGCACCGTTCACACAATGCCTTGGTTGTGCCCGGCATCGCTGTAGAACCCACCACGGGCGAAATTCACTTGCGCCACCACATCAGCCCCACCGGTTTCTACCGTGGTCGCAAGGTGTTGAAGACCAAGTCTGAAGCTTAAATACCATTCAGGCGAAAAGCCCGAAGCTGCATGCTGTGTAGCGTCGGGCTTTTTTCTTTTTTGAGCGTGCAATTGTTCCTGTTTTCTGCGCCACAGGCCCCATCGGCATGATCACCATCGCCGTTGACTGTATGGGGGGCGACCACGGCCCATCGGTAACCTTGCCGGCCTGCCGCAAGTTTCTGGACACGCGGCCCGAGGCCCATTTGGTGCTGGTCGGTTTGCCCGAGGCCTTGAGGGGCTTTTCCCATCCTCGCGTTACCTTGGTCGAGGCCAGCGAAGTCGTCACCATGGACGACCCCCTCGAAGTGGCGCTGCGCAAGAAAAAAGATTCCTCCATGCGCGTGGCGGTGCAGCAGGTCAAAGACGCTAGCGCACAGGCGGCGGTCTCCGCAGGCAACACCGGCGCGCTGATGGCCATTTCCCGCTACTTGCTCAAAACCCTGGACGGCATTGAGCGCCCGGCGCTCTCAGGCCAGATTCCTAACGCCCTGGGGGGCGCCACCACGGTGCTCGACCTGGGTGCCAATGTGGACTGCACTGCGCCACAGTTGCTGCAGTTTGCGGTGATGGGCTCGGCCTTGGTGTCGGTCATGCAAAACAAGTCCGACCCGTCGGTGGGCTTGCTCAATATCGGCTCGGAAATCATCAAAGGCAATGAGACCATCCGTCAGGCCGGTGAACTGATGCGCGCTGCCGCACAGGCAGGGGATTTGCATTTTTTTGGCAACGTTGAAGGCAACGACATCTTCAAAGGCACGGTCGATTTGGTGGTGTGCGACGGTTTTGTGGGCAATGTGGCGCTCAAAACCGGCGAAGGCCTGGCCAGCATGATTGGTGGTTTTTTGAAAGCAGAGTTTTCAAAAAATATAGTGACCAAATTCGCGGCAGTCGTGGCGTATTCAGTGCTGTCGGCCCTGAAGCGTCGCATTGACCCGGGCCGCCACAACGGCGCGGCCTTGCTGGGTTTGCGTGGCGTGGTGTTCAAAAGCCACGGTTCTGCCGACACTTTGGCCTTCACCAACGCGTTATTGCGCGCGTATGATGCGGTCGACCACAAGCTGCTGGAGCGCGTGCAGACGCGGCTCGCACATGCGGCACCGCTCTTTGCGGGCTTGCACACCGACACAGAAAACGCCGCCCCCTCCCTCCCATGAGCAAGTATTCACGCATTACAGGCACCGGAAGCTATCTTCCTCCCCACAAGCTGAGCAACGCCGATCTGGTGGCCCAACTTGGTGCCAAGGGCATAGCGACGTCAGACGACTGGATCGTCGAACGCAGCGGCATCCATTCCCGCCACTTTGCTTCTGAAGGCGTGTTCAGCAGCGATTTGGCGCTCGAAGCCGCGAAAAAGGCCTTGCAAGCAGCCAAGCGCACGCCGCAGGACATTGACCTCATCATCGTTGCCACGTCCACCCCGGACATGGTGTTTCCCTCTACGGCCTGCATCTTGCAAGGCAAGCTCGGTGCCGCAGGCGGCGCGGCATTTGACGTGCAAGCGGTGTGCAGCGGCTTTGTCTATGCGCTCACCGTGGCCGACGCGCTGATCAAATCAGGCACTGCCCGCTGTGCGCTGGTGGTGGGCGCCGAAATTTTCTCGCGCATCCTGGACTTCAATGACCGCAGCACCTGCGTGCTGTTCGGCGACGGCGCGGGCGCCGTGGTGCTCGAAGCCTCCGACACCCCCGGTATTTTGTCCAGCGACCTGCACGCCGACGGCAAGCACGTCGACCTCTTGTGCGTACCAGGCCATGTGAGCGGCGGTGCGATTTCGGGTGTGCCCTTGCTGAAAATGGAGGGGCAGTCGGTGTTTAAGCTGGCTGTGGGTGTGTTGGAAAGTGCCGCCCGCGCAGTATTGGAAAAAGCCGGCAAGACTGAAGCCGACATTGACTGGCTGGTGCCGCACCAGGCCAACATCCGCATCATGCAAAGCACGGCCAAGAAGCTGAAGCTTTCCATGGACAAGGTTATCGTCACCGTGGGCCAGCATGGCAACACGTCGGCAGCGTCCATTCCTTTGGCCTTGGACCACGGCGTGCGCAGCGGTCAAATTCTGCCCGGCCAAACCCTGCTGCTCGAAGGCGTGGGCGGCGGCTTTACCTGGGGCGCGGTGCTCCTGGATTTCTAGTCGCTTGTTTGCGTCAAGACACGTTTTTTCTTGCCCGAAAACCCCATGAAACCTTTTGCTTTTGTTTTTCCCGGACAGGGCTCGCAGTCGGTCGGCATGCTCGACGCCTGGGGCGACCACGTGGTGGTGCGCCAAACCTTGCAAGAAGCCTCGGACGCGCTGGGTGAAAACCTGTCCCAACTTATCCACGACGGCCCCAAAGAAGCGCTGGCACTGACCACTAACACCCAACCGGTGATGTTGGTCGCCGGTGTGGCGGCTTACCGGGTGTGGATGGCCGAAGTGGGCGTGGCCCCGCAAGCCGTGGCCGGACACTCGCTGGGTGAATATGCCGCCTTGGTGGCCGCGGGCTCGCTGACGCTGGCCCAGGCCGCGCCCTTGGTGCGCTTGCGCGCGCAGGCTATGCAAGACGCCGTGCCTGTTGGCGTGGGCGCCATGGCCGCGATTTTGGGCATGGACGCGCAACGCGTAGCGGCCCTGTGCGCTGAAGTCACGCAGGAGTTTGGTGCGGCGTCGGCCGAGGTGGTGGAGGCCGCCAATTTCAACGATCCTTCCCAAACCGTGATCTCAGGCAGCAAGGCAGCGGTAGACCGCGCCTGCGAAGTGCTCAAGGCCAACGGCGCCAAGCGCGCTTTGATCTTGCCTGTGTCCGCCCCGTTTCACTCCTCGCTCATGTTGCCTGCGGCGCAAAAGCTGCAGCAGCGCCTGGCGGAAATTGAATTTGCGGTGCCGCAAATTGCGTTAGTGAACAACATCGACGTCATCGTCGAGTCTGATATTGCCTGCATTCGCGACGCGCTCTACCGCCAGGCATTTGGCCCGGTGCGCTGGGTGGAAACGGTGCACGCCATCAAGGCGCGCGGTATTGCGCACCTGGTCGAATGCGGCCCGGGCAAGGTGCTTGCGGGTATGGTCAAGCGCATTGACCCCAAGTTGACGGGCATGGCCCTGTTTGATCCCGCCTCGCTGGCAGACGCCCAAGGAGCACTGGCATGACGCACATCACTTTTACCGGTCAGGTGGCTTTGGTCACCGGTGCTTCGCGTGGCATTGGTGCGGCCATTGCGCTGGAGTTGGCGCGCAAGGCCTGCGTGTGGTCGGCACCGCGACCACCGAAAGCGGTGCTGCTGCGGTGGCGCAAGCGCTGGCCGAGTTTCCAGGCTGCGCCGGGCGCGTGTTGAATGTGACTGATGGCGCCGCAGCGGACGCTCTGGTGGACGCCGTAGTGAAAGAGTGGGGCGGCATCCAGGTGCTGGTCAACAACGCGGGCATCACCCGGGACAACCTGGCTATGCGTATGAAAGATGAGGATTGGGACGCCGTGATCGACGCCAATCTCAAGGGTGTTTTCCGCATGAGCCGCGCTGTCATGCGCCCCATGATGAAGCAGCGCTACGGGCGCATCATCAACATCACTTCGGTGGTGGGCGCCTCTGGCAATCCCGGCCAGGCCAACTACGCTGCGGCCAAGGCCGGTGTGGCGGGCATGACCCGCGCGTTGGCGCGCGAACTGGGTTCGCGCAAGATCACGGTCAACTGCGTTGCCCCCGGCTTTATCGAAACCGACATGACCGCAGGTCTGGCCCAGGAACAGCAAATTGCATTGCAAAGCCAAATTCCTTTGGGACATTTGGGCAAGCCATCTGACATTGCCCATGCGGTGGCTTACCTGGCTTCTCCCGAGGCTTCGTACGTGACGGGGCAAGAACTGCACGTCAACGGTGGCATGTACATGTAAAGTACGCGATTAGTGTCGGTCGATGTGTCCGTTCGGCCGCCAGTGAAAAGTCCTGTGACTTTGCACTGGTAAAATTACGGACTGTTTTACAACCCTCAGAGGGAATCCATGAGCGATATCGAAGTACGTGTCAAAAAAATCATTGCCGAGCAACTCGGCGTTGAAGAGTCTCAAGTCACCAACGAAAAGGCTTTCGTCGCCGATCTGGGTGCCGACTCGCTCGACACCGTGGAACTGGTAATGGCGCTTGAAGACGAATTCGGCATCGAAATTCCCGACGAAGACGCAGAAAAAATTACCACGGTGCAAAACGCCGTGGACTACGCCACGACCCACAAGAAGGCTTGAGGTGTCGGCGCCGCGCAAGCGGTGCCTGCAGTTTCAGTTGGGCGTACGGGCTCCTGGTTGCTGGAAGCAAAGCCACTAACCGGGGCTTAAGTTACAGCTGCAGCAATGCAGCGTTTCATTCCAGACAAGTTCAATACAGGTGAATATGACCCGTCGTCGCGTGGTGGTTACTGGTTTAGGTTGCGTCAGTCCCGTAGGAAACACGGTGGAACAGGCGTGGGCCAACCTGCTTGCAGGTCAATCGGGCATTGGCCTGATTAGCAAATTCGACACTTCAGCTTTCTCTTGCAAAATTGCGGGCGAAGTGCGCGGTTTTGAGCTGGACCGATACATCAGCGCCAAGGACGCGCGGGCGATGGACAGTTTCATCCATTTCGGTATCGCGGCGGCCGTCCAGGCGGTTGAAGATTCGGGCCTGTCCACCGGCGACGCGCTCGGCGAAGAAGAAGCCACACGCATCGCCTGCGTGATCGGCTCGGGCATCGGCGGCTTGCCGATGATCGAAAACACCAACATCGAATACACCGTACGTGGCCCGCGACGGATTTCGCCATTCTTTGTGCCTGCATCCATCATCAATATGACGGCGGGCCATGTGTCCATGCGCTACGGTTTCAAGGGTCCGAACTTGGCGATTGCCACGGCATGCACCACGGGATTGCATTGCATTGGCCAGGCCGGACGCATGATCGAATACGGCGACGCTGATGTGGTGATCGCCGGTGGCTCGGAAGCTACGGTTTCGCCACTTGGCGTTGGCGGTTTTGCCGCCATGCGCGCCCTGAGCACCCGCAACGACGACCCGGCTACCGCCTCGCGACCCTGGGACAAAGACCGTGACGGCTTTGTGCTGGGCGAAGGTGGCGGTGTGATGGTTCTTGAAGAGTACGAACACGCCAAAGCCCGTGGCGCGCGGATTTACGCCGAACTGGCTGGCTTTGGCATGAGCGCCGACGCTGGCCACATGACCGCGCCCAATATGGACGGACCGCGCCGCGCCATGGTCACGGCCATGCGCAACGCGGGCGTCAATGCCGACCAGATCAACTACCTGAACGCCCACGGCACTTCCACGCCACTGGGCGACACCAACGAGACCAACGCCATCAAGGCAGCGCTGGGCGAGCACGCCAAACGCGTGGTTGTCAACTCCACCAAGTCCATGACCGGGCATTTGTTGGGGGGGGCGGGCGGCATCGAATCGGTATTTACCGTGCTGGCACTGCACCACCAAAAGAGTCCGCCCACCATCAACATCTTTAACCAGGATCCCGACTGCGACCTGGATTACTGCGCCAATGTTGCGCGCGATATGCCCATGGAATACGCCCTGAAAAACAATTTCGGCTTTGGCGGAACCAATGGTGCCCTGGTTTTCAAGCGGGTTTAGGCCCAGCGCCGCGCGCGCATAGTTCCTTTGCGGCCCCGCAATGCACCTGCCACCTGCTGCGCAATGGCGTCTTGGGCGGGGCAGGGCGCACGGCGCAGTGCTGGTGCTGGCTGCGGCGGTGCACATTACCTTCCTGTTTTTCCTGCGGGGACACGTCGCGCCCGCCGCCTGGTGGGGCTTGCTGTTGCTGGCCTTGGCGCTATTGCTACATGCCGGGTGGCGCTGGTGGACAAGCGCTGCGGGGGTGTTGCGCTGGACGGGCCGCGAATGGCGCTGGATGTCAGCCCCGGCAGTGCAAGACGCGCAGATGTGCGAATTGCACTGGGTGCTGGACTTGCAATCCGTGGCCTTGGTGCATGTCGTACCTGCAGTGGGAGCTGGCGGGCACCACTGGCTTTGGCTGGAGCGGGGTGCGCAAGGTTTAGCCACGTGGAGGGCGTTGCGCCGGGCACTGTTGGCCAGCTCTGCCAGTGCGGTCCAGGAAGCCCTGCACACGCGCACGGCAGCCTTCGGTGGTACAAGTATTTTTTCTGCTGACTATTTAACTGGGCCGAAAGCGCCTCAATTAAAGCGCCGTAGAGCATCTGCAACCAGCGGTGCCATCGCAAACGGCTTCCAAGATTCGACTTTGAGGTAATTAATATGCTGACATTTCTGAGTTCCCAACGCGTTCGGGCCGTCGCTGCGTCGCTGGCGCTGGTCTGCACCACGGCCACCGTGGCCCTGGCGCCCTGGCACACCGCCATGGCCCAGATGCGGACTTTGCCCGATTTCACTGATTTGGTAGACCAGGTGGGGCCGTCGGTGGTCAATATCCGTACGATGGAAAAAGTCGTGCCCCGCGCAGCGCCCGGCGGCTCCGGCGACGAAGAAATGCTTGAGTTTTTTCGCCGCTTTGGCCTGCCCATGCCAAATATGCCGCGCCAAGCACCGCGTTCCAACCGTCCAGCCCCGGAGGAAGACCAGCCCAAGGGCGTGGGCTCGGGCTTTATTTTTTCTTCGGACGGTCTGATCATGACCAACGCCCATGTCGTCGAGGGTGCCGACGAGGTCTTGGTCACCCTCACCGACAAGCGTGAATTCAAGGCCAAGATTTTGGGTTCTGACAAGCGCAGCGACGTGGCGCTGGTCAAAATTGAGGCCACTGGTTTGCCCGCCATCAAGGTGGGCGACGTGGGGCGTTTGCGTGTGGGGGAGTGGGTCATGGCAATTGGCTCGCCGTTTGGCCTGGACAACACAGTAACGGCCGGCATCGTCAGCGCCAAGCAGCGCGACACGGGCGACTATCTGCCCTTTATCCAGACGGATGTGGCAATCAACCCCGGCAACTCCGGCGGTCCACTCATCAACATGCGCGGCGAGGTGGTGGGTATCAACAGCCAGATTTATTCACGCTCGGGTGGCTTCATGGGTATTTCTTTCGCCATTCCCATGGACGAGGCGGTGCGCGTGGTGGAGCAGTTGCGTACCCAAGGGCGGGTGAGTCGCGGGCGTATCGGTGTGCAAATTGGACCGGTCAGCAAGGAAGTGGCGGAGTCGCTGGGTTTGCCCAAAGCGCAGGGCGCGCTCGTGACGGGTGTGGAGGCGGGTGCCCCGGCAGAGAAAGCCGGCGTGGAAGCGGGCGACATCATTGTCAAGTTTGACGGCAAGGCCATCGAAAAATCGGGTGATCTGCCACGCATCGTTGGCAGCATCAAACCTGGCACCAAATCCACGCTTACCGTGTTTCGCCGTGGCAGCATGAAAGACCTGAACGTGACCGTGGCGGAGATTGAGGCGGACAAGGTGGCAGCCAAACCCGAGGCGCCCGAGCCCAAGCCCAAGGGCGTGGCCGGGCAGCAATATGGCCTGGTGGTGAGTGAGCTCACGGACGCGCAGAAAAAGGAGCTCAAGATCAAAGCGGGCGTGCGCGTAGAGGCCGCGACCGAATCGGCCGCCCGTGCCGGTTTGCGCGAGGGCGATGTGATTTTGGCGGTGGGCAATACCGAGGTGGCGTCGGCTCGCGAACTCGAGGCAGCGCTGGCCAAACACGACAAGAAGAAATCCTTGAACGTGCTCTTTCGCCGGGGAGAGTGGACGCAGTTTGCGGTAATCAAGGCTGCCAGTTGAGGCGCCAAGGCGCGGGTCGACCGCGCCCTGGCGCAAATCCCCGGACGTCTTGGGGCTATTTGCGGCACCACTGAGACCTCTGCGGGGCTTTTCCATCCATGTTTT